>JACNFK010000025.1:0-46541 GCA_014384675.1 Candidatus Thiopontia autotrophica
ATCAATCCCCAGCCGGGGGAGCACCTGGTGGAGATCGGCCCCGGCCGGGGGGCGCTCACCTGTCAACTACTGCCTCTGGTCGGGGAGATGGATGCTGTAGAGCTGGATCGTGATCTTATTCCTCTGCTGGAGAGTGAGTGTGGCCCAATAGGAGAGCTAACCATTCATAGCAGTGATGTACTCAAGTTTGATTTCTCATCACTCCATGAGGGGGGGCGACCACTACGCATTATCGGCAACCTCCCCTACAACATCTCTACCCCTCTTATCTTCTACCTACTGAAAAATGTTGGGATCATCCTGGATATGCACTTTATGCTGCAGAAGGAGGTGGTAGAGAGGATGGCTGCTGCCCCAGGTAGCAGCGCCTATGGCCGCCTCTCGGTAATGGTGCAACGCTACTGCAGAGTAGAGCGTATCCTTACCATTGGACCAGGGGCATTCAACCCCCCTCCCAAGGTTGACTCATCGGTTGTCCGCCTCACTCCGTGGAAGAGTCCGCCAGTCAATATTGATGATGAGGGGCGTTTTCAGGATGTAGTTAAAGCCGCATTCTCACAGCGCAGAAAAACCCTGAGAAACAGCCTCAGATCACTTGTGACTACAGAGCAGTTCGAGTCTGCAGGGGTTGATCCAGTACGTCGTGCCCAGACCCTGTCTCTGGAAGAGTTTGCTAAACTTGCAAATGCTACAACCGCCATAAATTGAGGAGAAAGAGTATGAGCCACTACAAAAAGATACTTCTCGCTGTTGATTTTTCTGATGCCTCAAATCATGTTATCGGTAAGGCATCCGAGCTTGCCGAGGAGTGTGATGCAACTGTTGATCTTGTTCATGTGGTGGAGTACTACCAGCATGAGTTCAATGTTGATGTCTATCTGCCCGATCTGAATATCGAGAATGAATTGCTGCAACAAGCCAGAGACAAACTGCACAAGGTTGCTGAAGATATGGGTATTCCTGGTACCAAAAAGTGGCTTGAGACCGGTTCCCCAAAAAGCGAGATTGTGCGTGTTGCTACCGAACAGGAGTGTGATCTTATTATTGTAGGAAGTCATGGTCGTCATGGCCTTGGATTACTGATGGGCTCTACTGCCAATGGCGTTTTACACCATGCGCCTTGCGATGTGCTGGCTGTACGTGTTCCAGAGTAAGTAATGTCTGTCTACGCAATAGGTGACATTCAGGGATGTCTTGATGAGTTGCTGCAACTGCTTGAGAAGATCGAGTTTGATCCTGAGGTAGACCAACTATGGTTTACCGGTGACCTGGTTAACCGTGGACCGAAATCACTTGAGACCCTGCAGTTTGTTCGTTCACTCGGGGATTCTGCAGTCACTGTTTTGGGGAACCACGATCTCCACCTGATGGCCCTGGCAGAGGGTGATAAGCGCTATACAAACCGGTTCGATACCTTGCTCCCTATCCTTGAGTCTGCTGAGAGGGCTGAGCTACTACACTGGCTTAGGCACCGCCCCATGCTTCACCATGATGAAGAGCTTGGATATACATTGATACATGCAGGGCTCCCTCCGCAGTGGAGTCTGAAAGAGGCGCAACAGCATGCCCATGAACTGGAGTCGATGCTACAGAGCAGTGATTACCAGACTTTCCTAAGCCAGATGTATGGCAATGAACCTGCCAAGTGGGACGATAATCTTGAGGGGATTGAGCGTCTGCGTTTTATCACCAACTGCTTTAGCCGTCTCCGTTTCTGTTCAGACGATGGCGTTCTTAATCTAAAGAGCAAGGGCAAACCAGGGTCACAGCCTGAGGGGTTTATCCCCTGGTTTCGGGTAGCCGAGAGAGCGAGCCGCTCAGAATGCATCTTGTTTGGTCACTGGTCTACCCTGGATATCCGCAGTGAAGAGAGCGTCTATGCCCTGGATACAGGATGCCTGTGGGGAGGAAAAATGAGTGCCCTGCAGATTGATTGCAACCCACCCAGATGGCACCAGATCAACTGCGGGGAGAGTCTTGCTCCGTGGTAATACGCTCCAGGGTGACAAAACTGTAGGGCCAGCGATTCTTCTCGTCTACCGGGTGATCTTCACGCCCCACCTTGCACCACTCCGACTCATCCCACTCTGGAAACCAGGCATCCCCATCTATCTCCAGATCTATCATGGTCAATACCAGACGGTGAGCCCTGGGCAACATCTGCCGATAGAAGGATTCACCACCCATCACCATCACCTCTGAGGCATCACCAGCCACCTCAAGTGCCTCATCTATGGAGTTGACCACATCACAACCATCAATGGTTGCTGAGCCATCTCTGGTCACCACAATATTCTGTCTGCCCGGGAGAGGCCTGCCAATAGAGTCATGGGTCTTGCGCCCCATCAGGATTGGCTTGCCCATGGTCTGCTCACGAAAGTGTCTCATATCCGCAGGAAGATCCCACGGCAGAGTGTTATTGATGCCGATGACCCGGTTGTGGGCCATTGCAGCAATCAGCGTAACCACAGGCACCTTTGGGGTCAGGTCTGCGTTTTTACTGTTATTGTGGTTGATCATATTTCATTACTCAGTAAATGGTTCAATAACACTAAAAACGCAGACCTGACCCCCACTTAAATAGCGACTGCCCCCTTGATATGAGGATGCGCCTCATAATCGACCAATTCAAAGTCCTCAAACTTGAAGTCAAAAATTGAGCTCACATCAGGATTTATCTTCATGGTTGGCAGGTGATATGGATTTCTGCTCAGCTGCAGGTCGGTCTGCTCCAGATGGTTGGAATATAGATGTGCGTCCCCCAGGGTGTGGACAAAATCGCCCAGCTGCAGATTACACACCTGTGCCATCATCATGGTGAGCAGGGCATAGGAGGCGATATTGAATGGCACTCCAAGAAAGATATCTGCACTACGCTGGTAGAGCTGGCAGGAGAGTTTGCCATCAGCTACATAGAACTGGAAGAAGGCATGGCAGGGTGGGAGGGCCATATTCTCAATCTCTCCAACATTCCAGGCAGAGACGATAATTCTGCGAGAGTCCGGACTGTTCTTGATCTGCTCCACAACCTGGCTAATCTGGTCAATATGCTCCCCACTGGCGGCTGGCCAGGAGCGCCACTGGGAGCCGTAGACTGGCCCCAGATTTCCATCCTCATCGGCCCACTCATTCCAGATCCGCACCCCATTCTCCTGCAGGTAGTGAATGTTGGTCTCACCTGTCAGAAACCAGAGGAGCTCATGGATTATTGATTTCAGGTGTAGTTTCTTGGTAGTTACCAGAGGAAACCCCTCTGACAGATCAAAACGCATCTGGTAGCCAAACACGCTCTTGGTACCGGTTCCGGTACGATCCTCCTTGATAGCGCCATGGTCTCGAACATGGCGCATTAGATCCAGATACTGCTTCATCTCACCCCCACTAAAATAATTTGAAAAGGTAATTTACCATATTTAGTGTCCGTCCATAAATGAGACATTTTGTTCAAGGTCAAGACGCGGCAAAATTAAAAAGCGCAGCATATATGAGCATATGTGAGCATTTTTCATTTTGCCGCAACGCAGAGATTGGGCAAAATAGCCATTTCTGGACGGGCACTATTTAGGAGTTACTGTAGCTGCGTTTTAGTAGCACTACCCCCAAGACAACCATCGGCAGGGATAACAGCTGCCCCATCGTCAACCAATCAAATGCAAGATAACCCAGATGTGCATCAGGCTCTCTGGCGAACTCCACCAGAATTCTGAAACTTCCGTAAAAAATGAGGAACATCGCCGAAACAGACATCAATGGTCGCGATCTTCGTGAATAACCCCATAAAATGGCAAACAGCAACACCCCTTCCAGAAGGGCCTCATATAGTTGTGATGGGTGACGCACCAGTAGCAGTTGATCGGTGTAGGGGAAGATCATCCCCCACGGCAGGTCGGTCTCTCGCCCCCAGAGCTCGCCATTGATAAAGTTGCCAATACGCCCCGCCCCCAGCCCAATTGGTACCAGTGGGGCCACAAAATCGGTGACCTGAAAAAATGTTTGCCCAATCTTGCGGCCATACAACCAGACCGCAATCAACACCCCGATCAGACCACCATGAAACGACATTCCGCCCTGCCAAATCTTTAATATATTCAGAGGATCTCGTGTATATGAGGCCAGATCATAGAAAAGAATATAGCCAAATCTCCCCCCGAGAATCACCCCAAGTGCTGCATAGAAAATTAGATCATCCACCTGCTTCCTGGTCCATAAGGAACCCGGCTGTTGCGCTCTATAGGTCCCTAGCCCCCAGGCCGCAAGAAAACCCACCATGTACATAACTCCGTACCAGTGGACTCTTAATGGGCCAAGATCGAAGTATGGCTGTATCTCAGGTGCAATCATCACTCTACCCTGCTGGGAGCACCCTGCCGGTAAAACACTTGATGTACTCAGTCTCTGGAATGGCCGGATGGACAGGGTGGTCCGGCCCCTGGTGTCCCTCTTCCAGAATTGTGAGGTTTCGATCAATATGGCGACTGGACTGCAACAATATACTTTTCAGCTGTGAGCGTTGCAGATGGTGCGAGCATGAGGCACTGACCAGAATTCCATCACGACTCAGCAGGCGCATTGCCAACTCGTTAACTCGACGGTACGCCTGAAGACCATTTTTCTGATCCTTTCTGCGTTTAATAAAAGCCGGCGGATCAACAACCACCAGATCAAACTGCTCTCTGGCGGCACGCAACTCTTTAAGCGCAGCAAACACATCACCATGCAGTGTTGCCATTTTATCAGTAACATCGTTAAGAGCAGCATTACCATGGACATGCTCAAGAGAGCTCTCTGAACTATCTACACAGATAACCTCACTGGCTCCAGCAACTGCGGCCTGCACTCCCCATCCACCGATATAGCTGAAGAGATCGAGCACCCGCTGGCCTTTCACATAAGATTTCATCCGTTGACGATTCATGCGGTGGTCATAGTACCAGCCTGTTTTCTGTCCAGAGATCAGTGGTGCCTCAAACTGTACCCCATTCTCCTTCAGCATCACCAACTCCGGAGCATCCCCAACCACGCACTCGACACCACGCTCCAACCCCTCAACATCACGAGCCGAGGTGTCATTCTTCAGTAGAATAACGGTAGGAGCAACAACCTTCTCCAGTGCTGCTATCAATTGGGTCTTGACTAGCTCCATTCCTGCTGTGGTGATCTGCACCGAGAGCAGATCACCAAAACGGTCAACAACAAGGCCTGGCAGCCCATCCGAATCACCATGCACCAGACGGTAGCATGAATCGGAGAATAGCCTCTCCCTGATGGATAGGGCAATTTTAAGGCGATGGGTAATCAGCGACTGATCCAGCCTGTATGATGGATTTCTACTGATCAGTCTGGCACTAATCAGGGTGTTTGGGTTTATGTAACCATTACCCAATACCTTCCCATTGGAGGCCTGAATCTCTACCTGATCACCAGCCTCAAAACCACTTAGAGGGGTAGCTTTAACGTCAATCTCATTACTGTAGACCCAGACATGCCCACCGCGCAGACGGCGCTCTTCACCCTTTTTTAACTTTAGCGGAGGTAGCTTATTCATATTGATTTGATAACTGCATTAAAAAAGGCGCCCTACTGGACGCCATTCTATCTGGATTCCAGCTTGCGCGGGAATGACGAGGGTTGGATGTAAGCAGAGATTACTTTATAAATAAAGCGTCATTGTATTTGATGCATCACCAGCCTCGTCGAAGAAGGTAGATGCACCTACAAACTCGACACCATCGATGAAGTCACTGTGTTCATAGCCAAACAGCTCAACTGTCATCTGGCAGGCGAGGAATTTAACCTCAAACTCCTGACAGATTTCGCGCAACTCCTCAATGGAGGCAACCCCATGGTTCTTGGTGCTCTGGAGCATCATCTTCGATGCAGCCCACTCAAAACCAGGCATATTATTCATAAAAACATTAGGTAGCTTTGGTGCCCAATCAATTTTACGCAGCCAATCTGGTCCAAAGGGCATCTTCATCGGCATTGAGGGATTGCCTGCAGGAGAGACCCGCAGCTTGCTGGTATCTTTCAACAGCAGGTTAAGGCCGTAGAAGGTGAAAAACATGGAGACCTCTTTGCCCAGTGCAACCGCTGTGCTACCCAAAATAAACGGTGGGTAGGCCCAATCCAGGGTCCCCTTGGTACAGATCATTGCAACTTTTTCAGTTCCAGCCATTGTTCATTCCTCTCGCTATCTATATACAACAGCAGCCAGAGAACTCTCCAGCCGCTTTTTCACTTACAAAACCAGATCAAGACTTCTTGATCATAAACACAAACTTGCCACCCTCTTCACCAGACGACATAAGCTCGTTACCTGTCTGATTACAGAATGCCTCGATATCTTTTACTGAACCCGGATCAGTTGCAACGACACGCAGAACCTGTCCAGCATCCATTGTGTTGATAGTCTTCTTGGTGCGCAAAATTGGTAGTGGGCAGTTCAGTCCTGATGCGTCCAGTTCTTGATCGAAATCAGCCATTCTTTCTCTCCATTCGTCTGTTAAGCTAAAATAAAAAAACCGATTATGCACCAAAACAGCGTTGAGATACATAACCATAACTAAAAAATATGAGACGATACTTATATTACATTGATGGAAGAATGGCAAGGATAAGGACAACTCTTCGCTCCTGCCTGTTGATCTACATCACATTAACTCACCCCCTGAGTGCGGGGGAGATCAGGCTACCATCGCTTGGAGGAGACTACTCGGCATCAATTCTCTCCCCGGAAGAGGAGCATCTTCTGGGGGAATCCTTCATGCGCTCTCTACGTGAACAGATCACCTTCTCCAGCGAACCTCTCATTCAACACTACACCCAGACACTTGGAGAACAGCTTGCAGCACAATCAGAGAACCCATCAAAGAAATTTGAGTTTTTTGTTATCGATAATCCAACTATTAATGCGTTTGCCGGCCCTGATGGAAAAATAGGCATACATACAGGGCTTATTAAAAAGGCAGAGAACGAGGGTGAACTGGCAGCAGTATTGGCCCATGAGATTGCTCACGTTACCCAGCGCCATCTGATGCGGAGACTTGAGAGCCAACAGGACATGTCTCTGCCAACCGTAGCTACAGTTCTTGCAACAGTTATAGCTGCATCTGCAGATCCCCAGGCAGGAGAGGCTGTTGCTGCCACCGCAACTGGCCTCTCAATCCAGAGGCAGATTAATTTTACCCGCAGTAATGAACAAGAAGCAGACCGAGTTGGGATGCAGATTTTACACAGTGCCGGGTACTCTCCATCCAACATGCCATCATTCTTTGAAAGACTGCAACAGGCCAACCGTTATAGCGGAGAGAGCCTGCCTGAATATCTACAGACCCACCCTTTGACACTCTCAAGAATTGCTGATGCAGAGAGTCGTGCTGCACAATTTTCACAACAGAAAAAAATTGATTCTCTTGAGTTCAATCTTATTCGCCAGATTTTGCTGGTTAATGACTTCAATAACCCACAGCATGCCATTCGCCACTATAAAACCGGGCTACAGCAGACAACCGACCCACATACAACTCAATATCAGCAGTTCGGATATGGCATGGCACTACTTAAAGCCGGACAATCTGCCAAGGCGATTAAGCAGCTACTCCCCCTGCTTGAACAGAACCCTGATCACCCAATCCTTATAACTGCCATCGCCCAAGCTTATATAGAGAGTGGCAACATAAGTGACGCACTGAAAACAGTAAAAACTACGCATCAACTCTATCCGTCACACCTGCCTTTAACCTATCTATTCACTGACTTGCTGATATCTTCTGGAGAGTACAATCAGGCAATCAGAGTCCTGGAACAGCGCATTAGCATCACTAGCACTATTCCACAGCTCTATCAAAAACTTGCCATAGCATACGGATCGGCAGATCAACCGGTAAAGTCACATATTGCACAGGCTCAATACCACTTCTTTCTGGGGGAGACAAAAAACGCACTAAGTCAATTGGATTACGCAGAGCGTGCCGCCCGAAAAGGGAGGGGGAACTTCATCCTCTTCTCCGCAATTGATGCACATCGCCTTATTTATGAAGAGAAAGAGGATAGAGAAAAGGGGCAACAATAAAAAGTTATCGTTATGGATTCGCAAAGAAAAAGAGTTATCGATCTCTCGATAACTCCTTGTTTTATATGGTGGGTCGTGAGCGATTCGAACGCTCGACCATCGGCTTAAAAGGCCGGTGCTCTACCAACTGAGCTAACGACCCTCAGTTTGAAGGGGCGCATCATACACATTTCAGGAAAAAAAATCATCTGAAATATCACTCTCCATATCTGGTTGGATCATCTATCCCTGCCTCCATAAAACCCGCACGACGCAACCTGCAGGAGTCACACTCTCCACAAGCCATGCCCCGCTCATCTGCCTGATAACAGGATACCGTCTTCGAATAATCTACACCTAACTCAATTCCAACTCTGATTATTTTAGCCTTGGTCAACTCTATCAGTGGGGCATGAACAGTTACCGGATATCCATCATCACCTGCTTTGGTTGCGAGGTTGGCTGTCTGCTGAAATGACTCAATAAAGGCTGGACGGCAATCAGGGTATCCGGAGTAATCCACAGCATTGACTCCAATAAAGATATCTCTGGCCTCCAACACCTCTGCCCAGCCGAGCGCAAAAGAGAGAAAAAGGAGGTTTCGTGCTGGAACATAGGTAACAGGGATACCGCTCTTCTGACTTGTTGGAATAGCAATGGAATCATCAGTCAGAGCAGAGCCGCCAACCTCTCCCAATCCAATATTGATGACTTTGTGCTCCACTGCACCGCCACTCTCTGCCACCACTCTTGCAGCATCCAGCTCTGAATGGTGTCTCTGCCCGTAATCAAAACTTATGGCATAGCAACTGTATCCCTGAGATTTTGCAAGCGCCAACACTGTAGCAGAGTCAAGGCCACCAGAGACAAGCACAACAGCTCTCTTCTCATCTCTCTTAATCATCGACCTGGCTCATCACCCCAAAGAACTTTATGCAGTTGGATCTGGAAACGTACATGTAGGCTATCATCCAGTATCCATGATGCCAACTCGGAGGGGGCAAGTTTTCCGGCTGCTGGTGAAAAAATCACCTCACATTGCTGCTCCAGTTTATGCTCACGCAGAATCGGCAAAAACCAGTCGTAGTCAGCACGATCAACCATAACTATTTTCAGCTGATCATGATGGGTAAGCTGATCAAGATTACTCCAGAGGTTTTTCTCTTCCTCGCCGGAACCTGGGGTTTTGAGATCTACCACCCTGTTAACCCGATGGTCTACCTCAGAGATATCCAGCATGCCGCCTGTCTCCAGAGAGACCTTGTATCCAGCATCACAGAGCTGTTCCAGAAGCGGATACACCCCCTTTTGCGCCAGTGGCTCACCCCCAGTAACTGTGACGTGATCTACATTGTTGCCTCTTATCTGGCCCATAATGGCAGGAACAGTCATACGCTCCCCACCATGAAAAGCATATTCGGTATCACAATAACTACAGCGCAGTGGACATCCGGTCAGACGAACAAATGTGGTCGGCCAGCCAATAGTACGGCCCTCTCCCTGAAGTGAGAGAAAGATTTCCGTCACTCTGAGGTCTACAGCACTACCGCTCATCTGTTGATTTTTTTCAGCTTATCCGCAGCACGTTTGGCCTGGGCTGAACCAGGGGATTTTTTTACAATACTCTGCAGAATTGATTTGGCCTGAGCATACGCCTTGCTGGCCTCACTCTTGTTGCCATTGATGGTGTGGAGACGGCCAATCCAGTACCAGGAATCACCTGTGTATTCCCCCTTGGGAAATTTCTTGATCAGTCGGTTGAAGGCACTCAATGCCTTTTGGTACTGGATTGATCTAACCAGGGCAAAAGCACTGTTGTATGCATCAATCTCTTTGCTGTCAGATGACCCTGTTATAGATGGGTTGGCCTCAACAACTCTGCTCTTGCCATCTTCAATCTTTTTTATGCGCTGATCGAGATCGATATAACTGTTGCTCTGCTGTCTCTTCAGCAGTTCCATCTGGTGCACCATCTCCTCAACCGCACCATAGTTCTCCTGCAGATCTTTTCTTAGATCCCGCATCTCCATGGTTAGTACAGTCAGGCGACTCATCTGACGTTCCAGTCTGTCAATCCGTTGCTCAACTGAACCCGCTGCAGATACCGCAAAAGATGCTAATCCTGCTACCAGAATCAGGAGATGACGATTCATCTCTCTTACTGAGGATATATCAGTTCAACACGTCTGTTCTGCGCCCAGAACCCCTCTTCAGACCCCTGTTCCAGCGGGGTCTCTTCGCCGTAGCTGATGATCTCAATCTGACCACTTTTAACACCTTCGGCTATCAACAGATCACTCATGGTCTGCGCTCTACTCTCTCCCAGAGCCAGATTATATTCACGGGAACCGCGCTCATCCGCATGACCCTCCAATCTGACCAGCATGACGGGGTTACTGACGAGGTAAGATGCATGTGCCTTGACTACGGTTAGATCTTCACCACTGACGCTACTACTGTCGTAATCAAAGAAAAATAGTCTCTGTGCTGGAGGCTCCAGACCTACCATTACCCCACCTTCAACAGGGGCTATATCACCCTGATAATCAACCGCCTCACCCTCGACAGTTAGGCGTTGAGTCGCTGCACTACCTGCAGTAACCGGATCATTCTGACCAACCTCAATAACTTCTATAGCGCCAACAACCTCTCCATCCAATGGATTGTTAAGACTACTACACCCATTTAAAAACAGCCCAATTAACAGAATAATACCTACACGCTTCATCCATCTACCCCTATCTCAAAAACGGGGACCAGGATGGTTCCCGTACATCTTTTCCTTCCAGGCTAAGCTGCTGAACACCTCCACCATCAACAGATGTCACCTCCAAAACACCCTCCCCATCATTTTGAGTAGCATACACGATCAGGCGGTCATTTGGGGCAAAACTGGGCGATTCATCCTGCCTGTTATCAGATAAAATTCTGACAACTCCACTATTCAGATCCTGCACAGCAATTCTGTAATTTCCGGAATCACCACCAAGCATCACAAGATACCTACCATCTGCTGATAAATCAGGGCTAGTATTGTAATGGCCTTTGTAAGTAAGACGTTGAGCTCGACCACCTTCTTTACCTATCTGATAAATTTGTGGTCGCCCACTCCGATCAGATAGAAAAACTATCCTGTCCCCACTTGCTGACCAGACTGGCTCTGTATCCACAGCCCGATTTTTTGTTATCCGTTTAAGCGTCGAACTACCAATATCAAGAGTGTATATCTCTGAATTACCATCACGAGAGAGGGAGAGAGCCAGTTTGCCTCCATCTGGCGACCATGCAGGAGCACTATTCTTGCCCTCAAAACTGGCTATTTTTGTACGTTCTCCAGTGTATACCCCCTGAATCCAAACTTCTGATCTCCTGTTTTCAAAAGAGACATAGGCAAGTTTCCTGCCGTCTGGCGACCAACTTGGGGAGAGCAGAGGAGCAGATGAGGTCAACATCACCTGCGCATTCTCCCCATCTGCATCAGCAAGCTCAAGGGTATAAATTCGATCTCCATCACCCCTGTTTTTTACTGATATGTAAGCAATATGGGTACTGAAAACTCCACGCACCCCGGTCAACTTTTTGTATACCAGATCACTTACTGCATGGGCTGTCTGTCGAATCTTTTTGTCACCACCATCTCCCAATGAGAAACGGTAAGGCTTCATTAACAATTTTTGTTGATATACATTAATTAATTGAATCTCAAGTTTTGGTTTACCACCAATATTGATCACCCTTCCCGTCAGCAGGGTTGGAACCTCCAACATGCGCCAGTCAGTAAAATTGACATTATCAATATGAGTTGGTTTTGAGATCATCTGCTCTTCTGGCAGTGGCGCAAACTCACCACTAAGACGAAAATCATTAGCCACAATTGCCGATCCAGGAAATGGGGCGATAGCAATAGGGAGGGCTGTCTCGTTACCTCTGGTAATTGTTATCTCCAGGGCTTGAGTAGCCGTAGCAACCATACTCAATAACAGGATAAGCCTAATTTTCAAATGTCATCTCCAACTCTCTTAACTCTCTTCTCAGTGCTGCAGACCCCGGTACAGGAAAAGGAGCTGCCCGGTTAACTGCCTGTACAACCGACAAATCAAATGCCTCATTACCACTTCTGCTAACTACTGTGACCTTACCAACATGACCACCAGGAACAAGGGTTACCTTTACTCGGCATGAACTATCTTTTGGCGCACTTTTTGGCCTATTCCAGACCCGCTCAATCTGCTGACGAATGGTTGCTCGCAATTGTGCCAGCTTCTGTGGGCCAGCTCCAGACTCTCTTCTGGAATTAATAATCTGTTCACTCTCCAGTTCAGCCTCAAGCATCATCTCCTCTCGTAACCTCTTCTCTCTACGCCTCTCTTTTTCCTTTTTTTCCAGCTCTCTCCTCTTTTTCAGCTGCTGCTGCTTAAGCCTCTTTGCTCTCGCCTTTTTCTCTTTGGCTTTTTTCTCTTTGGCTTTTTTCTCTTTGGCTTTTTTCTTACGCTCCAGCTCTCTCTTTCTCTTCTCTTTCGCCTTTTTCGCTGCAGCCTTCTTTTCTTTCTCTCTCTTCTTTTTCAGCCTCTGCTGCTTCAGTTTGTTCTCTTTTTCTCTTTTTAACTTCTCTTTTCTCTTACGCTCTCTGTTCTTGATCTTTTGCTCTGCCGCACGCTTGTCCGTAATTTTTTTCTCTTCTATCCTCTTGAGCACCTCACCATCAACTGCATAGGCACGAATCACCGGGGCATGGGACAAGGGTTTATCACTATCAAACAGCTCTACGTCAACCAGCAACACAGCCGACACCAGCACAAGATGAAGAATCAGAGATGATCTTAAAGGGGGGAGATCCACGGTCAGCTCTCTATCACATCAATCAAGAGGCATGAATACCGCCAATTACGAATGGTTATAGAATTCATGACAAAAAAACCTAATATCTCTTTATGTGTAACCTAAATCCTGCAAGTACTCGCACCTGCTCTGCGCAAGCTCTTGATCCGTATAACGATATTTTCTCCCTTGGGTGTAGCAATAAGTACATCACGCGGTCGAAATTCGCTCTACGAACCGATGTCTTGCACATATCAAACACTATCACTTGCAGGATTTAGGTGTAATAGAGAACATGTATAGAACAAATCATTGACTTTTGAGTGTTGCCGTGTAGACTGAATGGAAATAGTCACTACAAGAGAGGTGTTTTGCATCTACGGTACAGAACTATTTAACAAGAGTAAAGTTGCATTTTAAATCGTTATTTTTTAATGGAGGATGGTATGAAATATTTTATAGGTTTAGTTATGTTTATGTTTTCATTGACTGTTTTTGCTCAAGACAAGATCAATATAAACGAAGCAGGGTTAAAAACATTGATCAAACTGGAGCATATAGGCAAGAAGAGAGCGCAGATGATAATCGATCATCGTGAACTCTCCCCATTTGCAACCATCAGTGAGATTATGAACATCACCGGGATCGGCAAAAAGGCCTTTGAGGCGAACCGTGACATAATCACCGTGGAGTAGAGTCGTGATCAGGCCAGTATATTATGTATTATGCCGGCCTGACTTATGGCTGATCGGTCACTAGCCCCACACTGGGAACACCGGACTGTTGCAACAACGCCATTATCGAGACTACAGTACCGTAATCCACCTTGTGATCACCACGCACCAGCACCTCTGTACCCGGCTTCCGATTCATCAGTACCGATACCCGTTTCTGTAAAATATGCTGCTCAACCGGCTCCTCGGGATGATCCCCAATATTCATATAGAATGATCCATCCTCACGTACAGTAACAACCACCGGCTCCTGCTTGCTATTCTCCACCAGCTCTGCATCCACCTTTGGCAACTCAACCTTCACCCCTTGGGTAAGTAGAGGTGCAGTTACCATAAAGATAATCAGCAAAACCAGCATTACATCAATGTATGGGACTACATTTATTGAGGCCATGGGCCGTTTACGAGCACGCTGACGACTCATTCCAGCTCTTCATCATCAGCTTCATCACTATGCGACTGATGCCTGAGAATACTGGAGAACTCCTCCAGAAAAATATCATAACGATTATGTAGTCGCTCAATCTCGGTGGAGAAACGGTTATAAAAGATTACTCCCGGGATCGCAGCAAACAGCCCGATGGCTGTTGCCACCAGCGCCTCAGAGATGCCCGGAGCAACCATGGCGAGAGTTGCATTACTGGTGGCGCCGATAGCACTGAATGCGTTCATGATCCCCCAAACCGTTCCAAACAGACCAACATATGGGCTGGTAGATCCAACCGTAGCCAGAAACGACAGGCTCTCCTCCAGTTGATCGAGATCACGATTAAGTGCCACTCGCATGGCACGCCCGGAACCATCAACCACATCAGAGGATCTCATCCCTGAACGTTTGCGCAGCCTGATAAATTCACGGAAACCGGAGACAAAAATACCGGCCATACCATTTGGTTTTTTCCCCTCAAACTGACGAAACAGATCACTCAGACTTTTGCCGCTCCAGAACAGATCCTCAAAACGGTCAGCCGCCTCAATGGCCCCCCTGAAGTCATGCAGTTTGCGAAATATGATATTCCATGACCAGATAGATGCAGCCACCAGTAAAAGCAGAATTAACTGTACTACCGGGCTAGCATCCAGAATTAGCGCTGTAATTGAGAGTTCATGGTTCATGATTTCTGTATCTTTTTATAAAGTTTCTCAGGCAGTGGTACAGGCTTGAATGTCTCACTGTTCAGACTGGCAATTTTAACAGCTCCACTACACAAAGGTCTCTTCTCACCGCTACGATAGATATCCTGCCTAAGGGATATACTCGCTTTACCAACTTTTTGAGACGAGGTTACAACCTCAAGCTCATCATTGAAACGTGCTGGTGAATTGTAATCAACTGTGACCGAACGGACCGCAAAAATCACCCCTTCATCCTCTATCATTTGGTCTTGCTCAAACCCTAAGAATCGCAACCACTCTGTTCTGGCACGCTCCATATATTTCAGATAGTTGGCATAGTAGACCACGCCACCGGAATCGGTATCCTCATAGTAAATTCGCACTGGAAAACGGAAAGGTCTCATATTCATCTTGGGATTAGTCGTCTCGCAAGTGGCGGCACTCTTCTACAGGCAGTCGTCTGTGGCCAGGGATGGTCACAGCCGAGCGATACGGGGATGTACTTGAGCGCACTGCATGGAGGAGAGTGCCGCCGCTTGCGAGAGAGCCATTATCAGAAGAGATCACCATTTCGCTCCTCTCGGCGCGGCGTCAGCCCAAAGTGGAGATAGCCATTTTTGGTCACTACCCGCCCTCTTGGGGTGCGCATCATGTAACCCTGCTGGATAAGATAGGGCTCAATTACGTCCTCAATGGTTCCCCGCTCCTCCCCTATGGCAGCTGCAATGCTGTCGATCCCGACCGGACCACCATCAAATTTTTCTATCATGCTCAACAGAAGTTTGCGGTCCATATTGTCAAACCCCTTCATATCCACATCCAGCAGATCGAGCGCACGCTCCGCAACCTCCCGGGTAATGTTACCGTCTGCCTTGACCTCGGAGTAATCACGCACCCGGCGCAGTAGCCTATTGGCAATTCTCGGGGTACCACGAGAGCGTTTTGCAATCTCTACTGCACCGCCCTTCTCTGTTGGAACCGACTGAATGGAGGCGGCCCGCATTACGATGGAGGTGAGATCGGTCTCGTTGTAGAACTCCAGCCGCTGCACAATGCCAAAACGGTCACGCAGTGGAGAGGTGAGTAGCCCGGCACGGGTGGTAGCCCCCACCAGGGTGAATGGAGGTAGATCAAGCTTGATGGAGCGGGCTGCAGGCCCCTCCCCGATCATGATATCGAGCTGGAAATCCTCCATCGCAGGATAGAGCACCTCCTCTACTACCGGACTGAGCCTGTGAATCTCATCAACAAAGAGGACATCATGGGGTTCCAGATTTGTGAGTAGTGCAGCCAGATCACCAGGCTTTTCCAGTACGGGGCCGGAGGTGTGGCGCATACCAACCCCCATCTCATTGGCGATAATATGGGCCAGGGTGGTCTTGCCGAGACCTGGAGGCCCAAATATCAGGGTGTGATCCAGCGGCTCTCCACGCCCGCGCGCCGCAGGGATAAAGATATCCATCTGCTCACGCACAACCGGCTGCCCCTCATAATCACTAAGAAGTCTGGGGCGAATTGCACGATCCAGACGCTCCTCATCTGGGGTAGCAACTGAAGATATGGTACGAATATGATCACTCATGGCTTCACGCTCTGCCTGAGTGCGCGGCGAATAGTCTCCTCACTACTGAGCCCCTCTTCCTCTACCGCACTAACCAGTTTTGAGGCCTGCTGTGGCTTGTATCCAAGTGAAATCAGCGCATGAACTGCCTCGCTATGTGGGTCCGCCACCACCTCAGAACGACCACCAGAGGCGCCATCAACTACATTCCCAATATTGGCGCCAAAACTATCCCACTCACTGAGTCGATCTCGCATCTCCACAATCAACCGCTCTGCGGTCTTTTTACCCACCCCAGGAAGTCTAACAAGGGCTGTGGTGTTCTCCTCATTGATACAGCAGACAAAATCCTCTGCACTCATCCCGGAGAGAATCGCCAACGCCAGTTTGGCCCCCACCCCACGGACCCGGATCAGAGCACGGAACATCCGACGCTCACTCTCGGTGGCAAATCCATAGAGAAGCTGGGCATCCTCACGCACCACCAGATGGGTATGAAGTGTTACCTCTGTACCGGTTTCAGGTAGTGCATAGAAGGTCGACATGGAGGCCTCAAGCTCATAACCAACCCCACCCACATCAACCAGCAACTCTGGCGGTTTACGCTCTAAAAGTACCCCCCTCAGCCATCCTATCAACGCAATCTTCCCCCCTTCCACTCCGTTGAAAGCCCCATTCGATTCAGACTTTGCGAACGGTTAGCATGACATATCGCACAGGCCAGTGCATCAGCCTCATCCGCCTGCGGATTGGTCTGCAGATTCAGTAGTGCACGCACCATCATCTGCACCTGGATTTTGGCAGCATTTCCGCGCCCTACCACTGCCTGTTTTATCTCTGCAGGGGTATATTCATACACTGTTAGATCACGATTTGCAGCTGTACAGATTGCGGCTCCACGTGCCTGCCCTAACTTAAGTGCAGAATCGGCATTACGGTGCATGAATACGTTCTCGATTGCAAACTCATCGGGATGACAACGATCAAGAACTTCACTTACCGCCTCAAATATAGCGTGCAATCTCTCTGGAAGAGTATCTCCCCTGATTCTCAACGCACCACTCTCAATATGGCGATACCCCCCCTTCTCCATCTCGATCACCCCGTAACCGGTAGTTCGAGATCCTGGGTCGATACCGAGAATTCTTGTCATTAGATTACTGACTGAGTGCAGCCATCACCTCTTCCGGGATATCCGCATTACTGTAGACATTTTGGACGTCATCCAGATCCTCCAGACGATCCACCAGTTTGAGTAGCTTCTCGGCACCATCCTGGTCCAGCTCAGTCATGGTTGAGGCACGCTGGGTCAGATCTGCCGAGGCGGGCTCTAGCCCTGCATCAACCATCACCTGTTTTACATCCAGGTAACTGGCCTCATCAGTCAGCACCTCAATTGAGCCATCATCCTCTGTCACCACATCCTCAGCCCCGGCCTCCAGGGCCGCGTCCATAATGGCATCCTCATCACTTTCTGGAGGATAAAGCAGTACGCCGGTCTTGGTAAAGAGATAGGAGACTGAACCGTCAGTTCCCAGATTACTTCCATGCTTGGTAAAGGCGTGACGCACCTCAGATACTGTGCGATTGCGATTATCGGTCAGACAGTCAACCATCACCGCCACCCCATTGGGACCATATCCCTCGTAGCGAATTTCGTCAAAGTTTTCACCATCAACATCACCACTACCACGCTTTACTGCACGCTCAATGGTGTCACGGGTCATATTGGCACCCAGTGCCTTGTCCACAGCAGCACGCAGACGCGGATTGTCTGCCACATTGCCGCCACCCATCTTTGCTGCCACGGTGATCTCACGGATCAACTTGGTGAAGATCTTGCCACGCTTTGCATCCTGCGCACCCTTGCGATGCTGGATGTTGTGCCATTTACTATGTCCTGCCATCTCTCTATACCTCCAGCATCCTCTCCAGTGCCAATCTTGCCTGCTCTGCCACACTCTCATCCACTTTAATCTGGTTAACCACATTCCCCTCCAACAAATTCTCCAGTGTCCAGAGCAGATGTGGTGGATCAATCCTGAACATTGTAGAACACATACAGACTGTTGGGGACATGAAGTGGACAGATTTTCCCTCTCCCTTGAACTGCTCATGGAGACGGTTTACCAGATTCAGCTCCGTACCCACCAGCCAGCGTGTATTGGGTTCCGCTTCTGCAATCGTCTTGATGATGTATTCAGTCGAACCGACATAGTCTGACTTCTGACAGACCTCATAGGAGGATTCCGGATGGGAGATGATTTTTGTCTCAGGATGCATCTCCTTGAAGCGGTCAATTTGCTCCGGCCTGAACATCTGGTGTACTGAACAGAACCCCTTCCAGAGAATGATTTTCGCATTGTGGATCTCCTCTGCGGTCAGACCACCCATTGGCAGATCATAATCCCACACCACCATCTGATCGAGTGGGATCCCCATGGTGGCTCCGGTATTTCTGCCGAGATGCTGGTCGGGGAAGAAGAGCACCTTCTCTCTCTGACTGAATGACCACTCAAGCACATGACGTGCGTTGGTAGAGGTACAGACAATGCCGCCATGGCGCCCGCAGAACCCTTTCAGGTCTGCTGCAGAGTTGATATAGGTGACCGGGGTTATGGTCTCGTCAGGGTTTAATATGGTGGATAGCTCCTGCCACGCCTTTTCCACTTTTGGAAGATCGGCCATATCAGCCATGGAGCAGCCTGCGTTCATGTCGGGAATAACCGAGATCTGATCTGGACGGGAGAGGATATCAGCCACCTCCGCCATAAAGTGGACCCCACAGAAGACAATGTACTCTGCCTGTGAGTTGGCTGCCTGACGAGAGAGTTTCAGAGAGTCACCAGAAAAATCGGCATGTTGGAACACCTCCTCCCGCTGGTAGTGGTGACCCAGGATAACCAGACGCTCACCAAGCTCCTCTTTGGCCGCAAGGATGCGCTGCTGGCACTCCTCGTCATCCTGTATTGAGAATGGATCTTCCAGCTTATGAACTGCTAACCCCATATCTTATTCAGCCTTCTGTACCTTGCGCAGACGTATATTGAGCTCCCGCAGCTGATGATCACTTACACGATCTGGCGCACCAGTTAGCAGACAGTTGGCCGACTGGGTCTTGGGAAATGCCATCACATCACGAATAGAGTCCGCGCCCGCCATCAGCATTACCAGGCGATCGAGACCGAAGGCCATACCACCATGCGGAGGACAGCCATACTTGAGGGCATCGAGCAGGAAGCCAAACTTGTCCTGAGCCTCCTCATCACCGATCCCCAGCACCTTCAGTACACTCTCTTGCGTTTCCGGATCGTGAATACGGATGGAACCACCGCCAATCTCACTACCGTTGAGGATCATGTCGTAGGCACGTGAATATACCTTGCCAGGCTCACTATCCATCATCCCCAGTTGATCACTATTTGGGGCTGTAAAGGGGTGGTGGATCGCATTCCAGCGATCAGATTTCTCATCCCAATCAAACATCGGGAAGTCTACAACCCAGAGCGGCTTCCACTCAGCAGACATAAGGCCACGATCCTCTCCCACCTTAACTCGCAACGCACCCAGCGCCTCATTAACTACCTTGGCCTTGTCCGCACCAAAGAATATAAGATCACCACTGTTGGCACCGGTACGCTCCAGAATGCCGGCAATGGTGTCGTCAGGGAGGAATTTTACGATTGGGGACTGCAATCCATCACGTCCACCCTCGACATCATTGACCTTGATATAGGCGAGACCACGAGCACCATAGATACTGACAAATTTGGTGTAGCCATCAATATCCTTGCGGCTCAGGCTATTACCACCTGGCAGACAGAGTGCCGCCACCCTGCCATTTGGATCATTGGCCGGACCAGAGAAGACCTTGAAATCAACCTCGGTCATCAAGTCAGCCACATCAATCAGTTCCAGCGAGACACGCAGATCAGGGCGATCAGAGCCGTAACGACGCATGGCCTCGTCATAACTCATCTGCTGAAATTGATCTGGAAGCTCTGTCCCCAAAACCTCTTTGAAAAGTCCCCTAACCATATCCTCCATCAACCCCATAATCTGCTCCTCATTGAGGAAGGCGGTCTCGATATCGAGTTGGGTAAATTCAGGCTGACGGTCGGCACGCAGATCCTCGTCACGGAAACAGCGAACCACCTGATAGTAGCGGTCCATACCAGAGACCATCAACAGCTGCTTGAAGAGCTGTGGTGACTGCGGCAGTGCAAAAAATTCTCCCGGATGGGTACGACTTGGAACCAGATAGTCACGTGCCCCCTCAGGAGTTGCACGAGTCAACATTGGAGTCTCTATATCAAGAAACCCATTACTGTCCAGATAGTTACGAATGTGCCGAGTTACCGCCGCTCTCAGCTTCATCCGTTGCTGCATAACCGGACGACGTAGATCGACATAACGGTAGCGCAGACGAATGTCCTCACCCATGCCATCATCATCAATCATGAATGGAGGAGTCTTGGCACGGTTCAGAACCTCAACCTCGGAGATCAGCACCTCAACTTTACCAGTTGGCATATCCTCGTTGATTGTCCCCTCCGGGCGCTCCCTGACCAACCCCTTGATACCCAACACGTATTCAGAACGTACATGCTCTGCAATCTCGAACGGCTCAGCACGGTCAGGGTCAAACACAATCTGCGCCAGCCCCTCTCGATCACGCAGATCGATAAAGATAACGCCACCATGATCACGGCGACGGTTAACCCATCCAGCCAGCTGGATCTCCTGACCAATCAGGGACTCATTCAACTCTCCACAATAGTGGCTTCGCATATTTTTTCCTTGTTACTCTATATTCAATAATTCTTGATACAATCAGAATCGATGCTACCAAAAGCTCTGACAAATTCATCTATCTCTTTTCTGAGACCATCGGTAGCCAGGGATGGATACCGCTGAGCGTACATGGATGTATTCACAGCGTGTCTCAGAATAGAGATAGATGGACTTGTTATACCCAGTATTCCTAATCAATCACCACAACAACAGCCACCACCTCCACAGGATGGTGCCGAAGATGGCTCACTCTTGCCCGAGTCAGCCATATTCTTCTTCTCACCGGTCTTGAAGTCACTCTCATACCAGCCACCTCCAGAGAGACGGAAACCGGCTGCAGAGACCTGTTTTTTCAGTGTTGGTTTTCCACACGCTGGGCACTCCATCAATGGGTCATCACTCATCTTCTGGAGTTTCTCTATATGGTGGCCACAACCGCCACAAACATACTCATAAATTGGCATTTATCTAATCCTTAACAGACAATCGGGCTATTATACCGAATCCAAAATCTGACAGATAGAGTATACAACCTAGACAATCCAATAATGCATAATGCCTTTACCAAGATGCCCTCCTCCTCCAGAGAGGATTGGCGCACTATCAGATCACTACTTCCATACCTGTGGGGATATCGTTACCGTGCTGGTCTGGCTATTGGGTCTCTTATTCTGGCAAAATTGGCAAACGTCACTGTTCCACTCCTGCTCAAGGAGATTGTAGATACCCTGGATCAGAACCATGAGGCCGCCCTGGTGCTGCCGTTGGCTCTGCTTGTCGGATATGGGTTAATGCGTGCAGGTAGCGCCTTCTTTAATGAGCTACGTGATGCCATCTTTGCCAAGGTTCGACACGGAATTGTAAGGGAGATCTCAATCCGTTTTATGTCTCATCTCCACAACCTCTCGCTACGTTTCCATCTGGACCGCAAAACCGGCGGGATAACCAGAGATATGGAACGTGGCACCAGATCGATCAGCTCCCTCTTCAATATGCTGCTCTTCAACATCATCCCAACCATGATTGAGGTAACCCTGATAGCCGTAATTCTATTCGCCAACTACAACCCTTGGTTTGCCATCATCACCTTCACCACCGTAGCAATCTATATCGCCACCACCTTTGTTATCACCAACTGGCGCATGAAATATAGAGTAGCGATGAACAAGCGTGATTCTGATGCCAGCACTCAAGCAGTCGATAGCCTCATCAACTACGAGACCGTAAAATATTTTGGCAATGAGCAGTATGAGCTGGACCAATACGATGAACAGATGAGAAGCTGGGAGGTGGCTGCGGTCAAGAGCCAGACCTCAATGTCGGCGCTTAACTTTATCCAGGCCTTCATCATCGCCATTGGGGTCACTATCACCATGGTCATGGCTGGCCAGGGAGTTGTGGATGGTGAGATGACTCTGGGAGATCTGGTGCTGGTCAATACCTTCCTGTTACAGCTCTTCATCCCTCTCGGTTTTCTGGGGATGGTATATACCCAGATCAAACATGCACTCTCCGATATCGACATGATGTTTCAACTGCTGGAGAAAAAACCTGAAATCGAGGACCTGCCAACTGCAACTGCACTCAACCCTGGAGAGGGCGAGATTGAGTTCAGAAATGTTGAGTTTGGGTATAACAGTGACAGAAAGATCCTGCACAACGTCAGTTTCAAGATACCTGCTGGGAAAAAGGTTGCCGTAGTGGGCAAGAGCGGATCAGGAAAATCAACCCTGGCAAGGCTGCTGTTCCGTTTCTACGAAATTGATAGAGGCCAGATCACCATCAATGGAGTTGATATCAAAACTGTGACCCAGAAGAGCCTGCGAGAGGCGATCGGTATTGTCCCCCAGGATACGGTCCTCTTTAACCATACCATTCACTACAATATCGAGTATGCCAGGCCGGGGGCAACCCATGGAGAGATTGAAGATGCTGCAAGAGTGGCCAACATTCACGACTTCATTACCGCCCTGCCACAAGGGTATGAATCTACCGTTGGTGAGCGCGGCCTGAAACTCTCCGGTGGTGAGAAGCAACGTATTGCCATCGCCCGCGCCATCCTCAAGAACCCACCCATTATGGTCTTTGACGAGGCTACCTCATCGCTCGACTCCGCCGCCGAGAAGGTGATCAACAGTTCACTAAAAGAGATCAGCAGCCACCACACCCCCCTGGTAATTGCCCACCGCCTCTCCACCATCGCTGATGCCGATGAGATTCTGGTGATGGATTCCGGATATATTATCGAACGTGGAACACACAAAGAACTGATTGATATACATGGTGTTTATGCAGATATGTGGATATTGCAACAGGAGCAGCGGGAGAGGCAGAAAACCTGAAAAACAGGTAATAATACGTAATACAAAAGCAGCACGAATTATGAGACAATTAGCACAGTAGGAGAGAGCCTAGAGGATACAGGGATGAGCACGAGCACGAGCACGAGCACGAAAGCAGACCACAACGAGTCACCTCGTTGGTATCTTCTTGCCAGTAAACCGCGAGATGAGGAGCGGGCCCGACTCAATCTGGAGCAGCAGGGCTACACCACCTATCTGCCAATGGTGAAGCGAGAGCGGCGCCGTCGCGGCAAGACTGCTGTTAATACCGAGCCCCTCTTTCCCCGTTACATGTTTATCAAGCTGGATCGTGAGAACGACAACTGGGCACCCATACGCTCCACCTTCGGGGTCTCCGGACTGGTTGGCTTTGGAGCAACCCATACCAACTACATACCTATACCTGAACAGGTCGTTGATCTGCTGAAAAGTCATGAGGATGAGTTTGGAATCCATCAACTGGAGCGTGCCGATTGGTTCTGTGAAGGGGATTGTGTACGCATCACCAGCGGACCATTTGCCGAGATTGAGGGAGTATTCATGATGGATGATGGGCTCCACCGCGCTATGGTGCTTATAGAGATGCTTGGCAAACAACAACATATCGTTATCGAGAGTGGCCAACTGGCCCCCTGCTGTCACTGACAAAAGGTATCAATTGCGCCATAAGTGATGCGCTATACTGCAGTTCATGGCAGAACAGAAAAAAACTATTCTGATCACCGGCTGCTCCAGCGGTATCGGCCTGCGTTGTGCCGAGATTATGCAGGAGCGGGGATGGCGGGTCTTTGCAACTGCCCGCAGGGTCGAGGATGTCACCATCCTCATAGAGCATGGATTCGAGTCGGTTCAGCTTGATCTGGATAGATCGGAGAGCATCCACTCAGCCCTCGACTTTGTACTGCAACGGACAGGCGGGACTCTGGATGGTCTCTTCAACAACGGAGCCTATGGACAACCTGGTGCTGTTGAGGATCTCAGCAGAGACAATCTACGAAAACAGTTCGAGACCAACCTCTTTGGAACCGCCGAACTGACCAATGCCATCATTCCAGTAATGCGCAAACAGGGGCATGGACGAATTGTCTTCAACAGCTCGGTTCTCGGATTTGTGGTTATGCCCTACCGTGGCGCCTACAATGCCAGCAAATTCGCCCTGGAGGGGCTTGCCGATACAATGCGCCTGGAGCTTAAAGATAGTGGTATTTTTATATCACTAATTCAGCCCGGTCCCATCGAATCCAGTTTTCGCAAGAATGCATACCTGGCCTTCAAACAGAACATCAATCCTGAAAACAGCTATCACAAGGCCAATTACGAGGCGATGGAGAGACGCCTAAAAAAACCGGGACCTGCCGCACCATTCACCCTGCCTGCAGATGCGGTGGCAGATAAATTGATCCATGCGCTGGAGAGTCGCCAGCCCAAGACACGCTATCCGGTCACCTTTCCAACCCATCTATTTGCACTCCTAAGGCGCATTCTCCCTGACCGCTGGCTAGACTATATGCTCATCAGGGCATCTGGTGATGGAGCCCGCTGAGTAACTACTGATAAAAACTTGGGTTAATTGATTTTAATAATCTATTTATTTAATATACTAATCACAAGGAGTTGCTGCCAAATTATCCACGGGGGAGAGAATCAGATGAGTGAAGATGCACTGCCGGTCACCAGAGCCGCGAAGGAGCTGGGAATCAGTCGCAGAGAGATCCAGCAGAAGATCCAGTCGGGGGAGCTGGAGACCTTTGAGGGCAGGGTAACCATGGCTCAGCTGCGATCAGTCTTCCCCGCAGCGGAGAAGATGGAGACATCCTCAATCCTTGAGAAGATAAACTTCATAAAAGACAACGCCTATCTAAATCGGGTTCAGACAGCACATATTCCTGACTCATACACTCTTATGGGTCAGGTCCAACGGCTACGGATGGAGCTGCGGATGGCGCGTGAGGAGAGGATGGCACAACTACGCCTAATCAGCGAGCTGACTGGTAGTCTGCAGGAGATGCAGAGAAATTGCGATGAGAAGCAGAAGGTTATAGTTGGGAACCTTCTGAATATGATTGCTCGAGGCTCGAAACAGCAGAAGTAGATAGGAGGTTGTCCGAGAATAGAGAGCCTACTGCAAACCCCATAAAGACCATAATCTGAGCTTATTGAACTCGTTAAATAGCGGTGCTATTCGCCTCGCCCAATAATCTCACCTTATGGTCTTTTTGTGATTTTCGCTACGGCTTCTATTCTCGGACAGCCTCCTAGCTAAATACCAGCTCCTCTCCACTCAGAGCCACTTTCACTACATCTCCCGGCAGATACTCCCCTGCCAGAATTTTCTGCGCCAGTGGGTTCTCGATCCGGTTCTGGATTGCCCGTTTGAGCGGACGCGCCCCATAGACCGGATCAAACCCAGCCTCACCAAGTCGATCAAGTGCCTCATCACTTATCTCCAGACCAATCTCACGGTCAGCCAGGCGCTGATGGAGATACTCCACCTGAATCTTGGCAATCGCCCTGATCTCCTCCTGACCCAGAGGGTGGAAGACCACTGACTCATCAACCCGGTTGATAAACTCGGGGCGGAAGTGGGAACCGACAATCTCCATCACTGCATCCTTCATTGCAGCATAATTCCCCTCCCCAGATAGCTGCTGAATCTGCTGTGATCCCAGATTTGAGGTCATCACAATAACAGTGTTACGGAAATCAACCGTACGCCCCTGACCATCAGTAAGGCGTCCATCATCCAGCACCTGCAGCAGCACATTGAAGACATCGGGGTGCGCCTTCTCCACCTCATCCATCAAAATAACGGAATATGGCTTTCTCCGTACCGCCTCGGTCAGGTATCCACCCTCCTCATAGCCAACATATCCGGGAGGGGCACCAATCAGACGCGCCACCGAGTGCTTCTCCATAAACTCTGACATATCAATGCGTACCATCGCCTCCTCGGTATCGAAGAGGAACTGTGCCAACGCCTTGGTCAACTCGGTCTTGCCGACCCCAGTGGGGCCAAGAAAGAGGAAAGATCCATTAGGCCGGTTGGGATCAGAGAGCCCCGCTCGGGAGCGACGAATCGCATTGGAGACCGCCTCCACCGCCTCACTCTGGCCAATTACCCGCTGCTTGATCGCCTCCTCCATCCGTAGCAGTTTGTCACGCTCCCCCTCCAGCATCTTGGAGACAGGAATTCCAGTCCACTTGGAGACCACCTCGGCGATCTCCTCATCGGTCACCTTGTTGCGTAGCAGCTGGTTCTCCTTCTGCTCTGACTCCGCCTCTGCAGCGGCAGCCAACTGCTGCTCCAGCTCCGGAATCTTGCCATACTGAAGCTCCGACATCCGCGCCAGATCACCGGCACGGCGTGCAGTCTCCAGCTCAATTCTTGCCTGCTCCAGTGACTCCTTGATATGGGTCGTACCCTGTACCGCAGACTTCTCCGCCTTCCAGATCTCATCAAGATCGGAGTATTCACGCTCCAGACGATCCAGCTCTCCCTGCAGATCATCCAGCCTCTTCTTCGAGGCCTCATCACTCTCCTTCTTCAGGGCCTCACGCTCGATTTTGAGCTGAATCACCCGCCGATCAAGCCTGTCCATCTCCTCCGGCATGGAGTCAATCTCCATCCGGATCCGGGATCCCGCCTCATCCATCAGATCAATCGCCTTATCCGGTAGCTGGCGATCGGTAATATAGCGGTGTGACAAAGTTGCAGCCGCAACAATCGCAGGGTCGGTAATATCGATGCCATGGTGGACCTCATAACGCTCCTTGAGACCACGCAAAATGGCGATGGTGTCCTCTACCGAGGGCTCATCCACCAATACCTTCTGGAACCTTCTCTCCAGTGCTGCATCCTTCTCCACGTACTTGCGATACTCATCCAGGGTGGTGGCACCCACACAGTGAAGTTCACCGCGCGCCAGCGCTGGTTTCAACATATTTCCAGCATCCATGGAGCCTTCAGCCTTGCCAGCTCCCACCATGGTATGGATCTCGTCAATAAAGAGAATCACCTGACCCTCCTGTTTGCTGAGATCATTGAGCACCCCCTTGAGACGCTCCTCAAACTCACCGCGGAATTTTGCCCCGGCAATCAGTGCGCCCATATCGAGCGAGAGCAGTCGTTTTCCCTTTATCCCCTCTGGAACCTCACCATTTACAATACGCTGTGCCAGCCCCTCGACAATTGCAGTCTTTCCAACCCCCGGCTCACCGATCAGCACCGGATTATTCTTGGTACGGCGCTGTAGCACCTGAATGGCACGGCGGATCTCATCATCACGCCCAATTACTGGATCAAGCTTTCCCTGTTCGGCTCTTTCAGTTAGATCAATAGTATATTTTTCAAGTGCTTGCCTCTGCTCCTCTGCATTTGGATCATCTACACTCTCGCCACCACGCAGCTGCTCCACCGCCTGCTCCAGGGAGCCCTTGGCGGCCCCAGCTTTTCTCAATAGCTCACCAAGCGTCCCCTTGTCATCCGCCGCAGCCAATACAAAGAGCTCCGAGGAGATATACTGATCACCCCGTTTCTGAGCCAGCTTATCGGTTAGATTCAACAACTTGCCAAGGTCATTGGATAGCTGAACATCCCCTCCCACACCCTCCACCGAGGCAAGACGATCCAGCGCCTCACCTAACTGGGAGCGTAGCGGATTTACCTGGACTCCCGCCAGGGTGAGAAGGTGACGAACTGTTCCACCCTCCTGATCCAGTAGTGCCAGCATAAGGTGAATCGGCTCAATAAACTGGTGATCTCTGCCTACAGCCAGTGACTGTGCATCTGATAGCGCAGCCTGAAATTTCGTTGTTAGTTTGTCCATTCTCATGGGTATGTTGCTCCAATAATGTTTGATCTCCCCCTTTAATGGGGGCATTTTTTCACTTTTCAATATCTATCAAGCTTTGCGAAAGTAATGACACGCTCGTACGGGTGGCCGTCTATAGCCAAGAAGGCTACAGCCGAGCGATACAGGGATGTGCTTGAGTGTGCCACATGGGCGAACGTGTCATTACTTTCGTAAAGATTGATACTTAACCAATGATGTTGAAACGGTATAATCTCGCGATGAATTCAACCCCCACCATCGGTTTTGTCAGCCTTGGTTGCCCCAAGGCAACTGTTGATTCCGAACGAATCCTTAGCCAGATTCGTGCCGAGGGGTACAGGCTTGCAAACAGCTACAGCAAATCGGATCTTGTGGTGGTCAACACCTGCGGCTTTATTGATGCCGCCATTGAGGAGTCACTTGATACCATTGGTGAGGCGATGGAGCAGAATGGACAGGTTATTGTGACCGGCTGTCTGGGGGGGGACCGGGATAAAATTCTCTCCAACTACCCCAACGTGCTAGCGGTAACAGGGCCAAATTCAACTAAAGAGGTTATGGAGTCCATCCACGCCACAGTGCCCCCACCTCAAGATCCGCTGACCAAACTGCTGCCGGATCGGGAGGTGCGGTTGACCCCGGACCACTACGCCTACCTTAAGATCTCCGAGGGGTGCAATCAGCACTGCAGTTTTTGCATTATTCCATCTCTGCGTGGAAAACTGGTGAGTCGACCCATTGGTGAGATTTTGGGTGAGGCGGAACGACTGGTGGAGAGTGGGGTAAAGGAGCTGATGGTGGTGTCTCAGGATAGTGCTGCCTACGGTGCCGACCTGCGCTATCGCAGTGAGATCACTGGCAATGGGGTCCTCTCCACCCGTATCACAACCCTGGCAGAGGAACTTGGCAAGTTGGGGATATGGATCCGTCTCCACTATCTCTATCCATACCCTGTCATTGATCAGTTGATTCCAATGATGGCAGAGGGGAAGATCCTCCCCTACCTTGATGTGCCGCTACAACACGCCTCCCCCTCTATTCTAAAGACAATGAGACGTCCAGCAGATAGTGAGAATGCGCTGCGACGAATAGAGAAGTGGCGTGAGATCTGCCCGGATATCACCATTCGCAGCACCTTTATTGTCGGCTTTCCGGGTGAGGGTGAGGCTGAATTCGAGGAGCTGCTCAATTTCCTGGAAGATGCAGATCTGGATCGTGCAGGGGCCTTCGCCTACTCACCAGTGGAAGGGGCCGCCGCCAACCAACTGCCAAACCAGGTTGATCCTGATATCCAGCAGGAGCGGCTGGAGCAGTTTATGCGGGTACAGAGTGAGATTAGTGCCAGAAAATTGCAGCACAGGGTCAGCAAAACCGAAACCATTATTATCGATAGCGTTACTGATGAGGGGGCTGTTGGTCGCAGTCGAGGGGATGCACCGGAGATTGATGGAGAGGTTCACCTACCAGACATTACCGGGCTGAGTTGCGGCGACCTGGTGAATGTCAGGATTGTGGCTGCTGATGAACATGACCTTGAGGGAGAGTTGATATGATATTGGCAATCCTTGGAATCCTGCTACTGGCTGCCATCACCCTCCCCCAAATGTGGGTCAAACGGGTGATGAGACAGTACAGCACCCCGGATGATCGATATGAGCTCAGTGGTGGTGAGCTAGCCCGAATCATCCTCAACCGCTATGGACTTAACCATGTAGGGGTTGAGACAACCAAGGAGGGGGATCACTATGACCCTGAAGATAGAACTGTTCGTCTGAGCGAGCCCTATTTCTCCGGACGCTCTCTTGCGGCGATAACCATTGCTGCCCATGAGGTTGGCCATGCCATCCAGCACGACACCGATTACAGGCCGATGGCGCTACGCTCGAGACTGGTAGGCAAGACCCGTGGCGCCGAGAAGCTGGGGGCAATGATTCTGATGGCCTCACCACTGTTTGCCGTTATCTCCAGAAGGCCTCTGCCCGCACTGATCCTCTTTCTGGCTGGACTGGCCAGCATGGGGATGCCGGCACTGGTCCACCTCGCCACCCTGCCGGTAGAGTTTGATGCCAGTTTTAACCGGGCACTTCCACTACTAAAGGCTGGAGGCCATCTCCATGACGGCGATGAGGGCGCTGCCAGAAAGCTGTTAAAAGCCGCGGCTCTCACCTATGTTGCCAGCTCTCTTAGCAGTCTGCTCAACTTCTGGAAGTGGCTACGTGTCCTGCGCCGATAGATAGATATCATAGCGTGTACTCTTGCCTGTGATCTGAAAATCTGGCTCTTGGTGGCCAAGAGGTAGGGCCTTGCGGGGGCGCTTCACAACCACCCGTCTCCTGGCTGCCACCATGGCCGCTTCCAGTAGCTCTTCCGTATCCTGATCCTCTCCAACCACCTCTCGAAATAGCATCATCTCTTTTCCCGGCAGCGCACTCTTTTTCGAATGAGGGTACATCGGATCGAGATAGCAGATATCTGGCCGCTCCTCCTCGGAGAGGGATTGCATGTAGTTGGCTCCCTCCTGTTCTAGCAGTGATATCCTCCCCATAACCTCAGCGATCTCCGAAACAGTAGCCGCCCGCTCCAGACCATCCCGTAGCAATGCGGCCACTATTGGGGAGCGCTCCACCATGGTGACCTCACACCCTAGTGATGCCAACACGAAACCATCTCTTCCAAGTCCTGCTGTCAGATCCAGTACCGATGGGGTGTTGCCGCTTTTGAGACCGACCGCCTTGGCGATCAACTGTCCCCTGCCGCCACCATAGCGAAAGCGGTGGGCTACCTTGCCTGAGACAAAATCAGCATAGACCCCACCGGTTTTGGAGTTGGTTTTACGGAGCTCGAGGCGAGCTTCCGTGTAGGTGAGGAGAAAATCGAAATCTGCACCATCTGTTACAGCAGGAAGAGCCAGCCGCTGAGCCAGCTCCTCTGCCCTGTGTTGCTGTGATGAGTCATGAGATGTGATTGCTATTGAGACACTCATGTTGGGTATATCGCTGGATGACCGCACATGTAAGGGAACATGTCCTTGTTATGAATCCTTATATCCTGGATCCCCGCTTTCGCCGGGATGACGGTTGACCTGCGCGAGGATGGCGACTAAAACTATCCAGGCTTCTTGATCTCGTCGTGGGTACTGAACTGGTAGTCCTTGAAAAGGTGCTCCGCAGTTGGCTCCTGGTAGCTGCCATCCTCATTCTGGTTGGCGGTATCTTTCAGGCGGTAGGTGTAGTGGCCACAGGTCCAGACCTTGTACTTACGCATATGGGTACAGAGGCAGATCTTCTCCTCAACCGAGATTTTCTTCTCATCCGGATGAGCTGCCACGGCCTCATTGTAGGCATCAACATAGCTGCAGTGGCCCTTGGCGTCCAGCACATAACCGTAGGATTCGCAGTTGGGGCGGATACCGGAGCCGATTGCCGGGGTGCTTTTCAGTATCCGCATGGGGTAGCCGGTTGGGGATAGGGTGTTGACCTCGATATCCTCCTCATTGGCCTCAAAGTATGCCTGTTTTGCAGCTGCCGGCAGTCCACACTCCTGGGCAATGGTAAAACGGGTGGAGACCTGGATCGCCGACGCCCCCTGCTCCAGAAATTTAGCCCCATCCGTACCGGTAAAGATGCCACCTGCCGGAATTACCGGAATGGTAAGGTCTGACTCCCTTAGATAATCGAGCACCTCCTGGGTGATGGTAGCCAGATCAAACTCGGCCCAATCCATACCAAAACCGAGATGGCCACCCGCCAGTGGTCCCTCAACCACGATAAAATCGGGCAGTCTATCCAGGCGCGCCGCCCGCTTCAGAAAGAGCTTAAGGGCACGTACTGAGGAGACGATAATCCCGATATGGGCATCCCGAAAACGGGGGTTTTCCTTGATAAGCTCAAGCGACCCAAGATGGAGGCCTGCACTAAGGGTGATGCCGTCAATCCCCGCATCGAGTGCAGCGTTGAGGCGAACCCGCAGGGTCTCCTTGGGGTTGTTCATGGTGAGTTTTTCCATACAGTTGATGAAAACTCCACCATCCCCACGCTTGGCCGACATCGCCTCATCAACGTGACGGGTCTGCGCCTCATGCAACTCACCCAGATCAAACTGGGCAATCGACTTGTCCGGATTGTCGACATTAAACTTGTACTGTTTCAGTCGGTCACCAACGTATCTGGTCTTGAAATCCTTATCGATAACCGTGGGAATCATCGCGTCTGAGAGGTGGCCAATACCACCCTGCTCTGCGAATACCAGTGCCAGGTCACGGGTCGAGATATCGACCCCCATTCCACCCAACATCAGCGGAACAAACTCCTTGTCACCAAGAATCAGGCGGTGGTCATCGATACGTTTAGAGAGGGTTGAATCGGTCATGAAGGCAGTCTCTATATGGTTCTTCTGGTTCTCGGCAATATAATGGTTTAATCATACAATATTATAATATTCAGTGAAGCACTACTTCTCCTCACTCCCAAAAACCGCATCCCAAACCACAATGATGGCGCCAATGGAGATGGCGCTATCCGCAATATTGAATGCTGGCCAGTGCCAACCCATGGCATGAAAATCGAGAAAATCTATTACATCCCCATACTGAACCCGATCAATCAGATTCCCAATTGCCCCGCCAATAATTAGCGCAATTGCAATCGCCAACCAGCGCTCATCTTCACTCAGTGAACGCAGCCAACGCAACAGAAATACCGTAATTACCACAGTCAGCACCACAAAGAACCAGCGCTGCCACCCACCTGCATCTGCCAGAAAACTGAAGGCAGCCCCCTCATTCTGCATCAGCGTCAGATTCATGAAGGGGAGGATCTCTCCCTGCCGATAGAGCTCAAGATAGTACTCAGCAAGAATCTTGGTCCCCTGATCCAGAAAAAGGATCAGTGCGGAGAGGCGTAGCCAGATAAGAGATGGAGTCTTCAGCTCTGAGGTCATAATTTCAATGGCTCAATGGGGTCAGGCATAGAGGCGCTGCTCACCAGAACCGGTTACATTATCCACACAGCGTCCACAAAGCTCTGGATGGTCGCTGTTGCTGCCCACGTCCTCTCGGTGGTGCCAGCAACGGACACACTTCTCATGATTTGAGGCACCTACCTGCACTCTTAACCCCTCCAGCTCTGTAGCCTCTGCATCAACTGGCGCCCCATCCAGCGGATGAATTCGGGCATACGAGGTAATAAGTACAAAACGGAGCTCATCCTCAAGCTTCTCAAGCAGTGAGATAAGCGACTCATCACAGTAGAGATCAACCTCTGCATCGAGGCCAGACCCAATAGTCTTGCTGTTACGCAGCGCCTCCAGGGCACGTGCCACCTCGGTGCGAACAGCCATAATCTGCCCCCAATCGGCAGCCGTCAGGGCGGCCCCGGAGGAGTCGCCGTCCATCTGGAATAGCCCCTGGTAGAACTCCTCCAGGAAGACACTCTCACTACGCTCTCCCGGCAGGAAGCTCCAGATCTCGTCAGCGGTAAAGCTGGTGATTGGGGCAAGCCAACGGACCATCGCCTCGACGATATGGTACATCGCTGTCTGGGTGGAGCGTCTGGCCTGACTCTCGCTCTGTGTGGTGTATTGACGATCCTTGATTATATCGAGATAGAAACCACCCATCTCAACCGAGCAGAAATTATGAATCTTCTGGAAGACCTGGTGGAAGTTATACTCCTCATAAGCCTCAATAATCTCCTCCTGCAGACGTGCCGCATGGTCAACTGCCCAGCGATCCAGTGACAACATCTCCTCTGGCTTAAGCAGATCAGCCGCAGGATCAAATCCATGCAGGTTGGATAGCAGAAAACGGGCAGTATTGCGGATACGGCGATATGCATCTGCCATCCGGCGCAGAATCTCGTCAGAGACTGTCATCTCCCCACGGTAGTCGGTGGATGAGACCCATAGTCTAATAATATCGGCACCCAACTCATTGATCACCTTCTGTGGAGCAATCACGTTACCGAGTGACTTGGACATCTTCTTGCCATCCTTGTCGACGGTAAAGCCGTGTGTCAGCACCTCCCTGTATGGCGCCTCTCCATGCATCGCCACAGATGTCAGCAGTGATGACTGGAACCAGCCCCGGTGCTGATCCGACCCCTCAAGATAGAGGTCCGCCGGACGTGAGAGGCTATCCCTGCGATCCAGCACAGCATGGTGAGTAACCCCGGAGTCAAACCAGACATCCAGGGTATCCGTGACCTTCTGGTATCTCTCTGCATCGTCCCCAAGAAGTTCAGCGGAATCAAGGCCAAACCAGCCGTCAATACCTGACTTCTCAACCCGCTGCGCCACCTCCTCGATCAGGCGTACGGTCTCCGGATGTGGATCACCTGTCTCCCTGTCGATAAATAGGGCAATTGGAACACCCCAGGTACGCTGACGGGAGATACACCAGTCTGGACGATTCTCGACCATCCCCTCAATACGCGCCTGACCCCAGTCCGGCATCCAGCGCACACCCTTGATAGCATCCATTGCATCGCTACGTAGATTCGCCTGATCCATACTGATGAACCACTGTGGGGTTGCGCGGAATATGATTGGGGTCTTGTGACGCCAACAGTGAGGGTAACTGTGACGAATCTTCTCCATACAGAGAAGCGCCCCACGCTCCTCAAGCACCTCCAGCACATGATCATTTGCCTTGAATACATGCTCCCCTGCAAATATCTCTGTGCCATCAAGAAAACAACCATTCCCGCCAACCGGATTATGAACCGGCAGGTTATATTTCATCCCCACCACGTAGTCCTCCTGACCGTGGCCAGGGGCAGTATGGACTGCACCAGTACCCGCATCCAGAGTGACGTGGTCACCAACAATTATTGGCACCTGACGATCATAGAATGGGTGGTTAAGCTCTAGCCCCTCCAGGTCAGAACCGTGGCAACGTCCAAGAATGGTGTAGTCGCCGATTTCTGCACGCTCCAACACAGCAGTATGAAGTGCCTCTGCCAACAGCAGACGAGTCTCACCGGTCTGAATCAACAGGTATTCAAAGTCTGGATGGAGCGAGACCGCCTGGTTAGCTGGCAGGGTCCATGGGGTTGTGGTCCAGATAACTACCGAGATTGTGCCGCTACCATCTGACTCCAGATTGCAGCGTCCAAGAAAACCGGCCTCATCAACCACATTGAAACGGACATCAATAGCTGGGGATGTCTTGTCCTCATGCTCCACCTCAGCCTCTGCGAGGGCAGAGCCGCAATCGGTACACCAGTGGACCGGCTTCTCCCCCTTGTGAAGATGACCCTTCTCGACAATCTTTCCAAGCGCACGAATAATATCCGCCTCAAACTGGAAGTCCATGGTCAGATATGGATTATCCCAGTCACCCAACACACCGAGGCGCTGGAAATCATTTTTCTGCCCCTCTACCTGACGAGCCGCATACTCTCGAGCCTTCTGCCGAAAAGCCTCGGCATCCAGCTTGCGTCCGGGCTTGCCCCACTTCTTCTCTACATTGAGTTCGATTGGTAGCCCATGGCAGTCCCACCCTGGGATATATGGGGTATCAAACCCCATCTGGGCACGGGACTTGAGGATCATATCTTTCAGAATCTTGTTTACCGCATGGCCAATATGGATATCACCATTTGCATATGGGGGGCCATCATGGAGAATGAATGTGGGTTTCCCACTATTCTGCTCCCGCATCTTGCCGTACAGATCAATCTTCTCCCAATTTTTCAGATAGTTGGGTTCACGATTGGCCAGATTAGCCTTCATCGGGAATCCGGTCTTGGGAAGATTGAGGGTCTCTTTGTAATTGTTTGCCACTTTGTTATCCGTAACTATTTTTTAAAAACAATACTGTGAATGAGTAGTTCTGGTTTTGGTTTGTTCATCGACTGAATCCAGTTGTCCCTGATAGTTTTCTATTAATCCAGACTGTTAAGTGTCCGAGTGTCTGAGCGCAGCGAGTTTTCGGACACGCTGGATTAATAGAAAAATATCAGGATAGAGACAACTGCTGAAGGAGAAGTACAATCCAGAACCATATTTACAATTGTGCTAATTCTACAGTGAATAGCGCTCTTTGAAATAGTTTCTTGCTTGGTCCGCATCTCTCAGAATCTGCTCCTTCAACAGATCAAAAGAGTCGAACTTCTGCTCATCCCGGATCTTCTCCAGGAAATCTACCGATACATGACGACCGTAGATATCGTCTTCAAAATCGAATAGATGAACCTCAAGAATGGTTCTTGTGCCGTTAACTGTGGGGCGAGTCCCAACATTGGCAACCCCCGCAACTGGCTCGCCCTCAATCCCGAACATCTCTACCGCAAATACCCCATCAACAGGAGATATCTTGCGATGAAGATGAATATTTGCGGTTGGGAAACCGATCAGGCGCCCACGCTTATGGCCATGCGCCACTCTGCCGCACATTCTGTAGGGGCGACCCAACAGTTTCTCTGCCTCATTCAGATCCCCATCGCAAAGAGCCTTGCGCACCCGTGTGCTACTGACTCTCTCACCGTCAAGCTGGAAGGTGTGCATATTGACCACCTGGAAGCCATGTTTATGACCGGCCTCCTGCAACATTGTGAAATTTCCTCTGCGTGCCTTGCCAAAACAGAAGTCATCCCCCACCACCAGATACCGAATTCCAAGCCCCTCCACCAGGATTCTCTTGATAAACTCCTCTGGCTCCATCTCCGCCAGCTCTCTGGTGAAATGGATGGTAAAGATACGATCTATGGCCAACCGCCGCAAAGCCTTCATCTTCTCACGGAAGCGGGTCAGCCTTCCCGGACAGTTGGCTGGAGAGAAAAACTCCTGCGGTTGTGGCTCAAATGTTATGACTACTGCTGGCAGACCCATCTCATCCGCCTTATCTGCCAACTCCCCCAGAACATGGTGGTGACCAAGATGTACGCCATCAAAATTCCCAATGGTAGCAACAGAGCCGTGATGCTCTGGCTTCAGATTATGTATTCCACGTATCAATTCCATTGCCACATTCTACCGTTTCTGGAACTGGGTTGGTCTGATACCGAGAAGAAAAAGTGTGGAGAAGTAGAGCAGTGCCGCCCCCACAACCTCCCCCCCCAGCACCCCAATCCTGGTCCACAGTGGTGCATCCTGCCAGAATCCACCATGAGGGGCGACCATGTAGAGAAAGAGAACCATAATCGAGAGCGCTACGGTAATCTGCATGATCAATCGTCTCCAACCGCTGAGCGGGTTATAGACTCCACGTTGACGCAGCCCCCGATAGAGTAGCCATCCATTCAGCAGGGAGGAGATGGCAGTGGCCAGAGCAAGCCCCGCATGTGGCGCATGGTAACCACCCATTACCATTGCACCAACAAAAATCAGGTTCATCCCCATGTTGGCAACCATCGCAATCACCCCGAACTTGACCGGAGTTCTGGTGTTCTGCTGAGAGAAGTAGCCGCTAACCAGTACCTTGACCAGAATAAAGCCAACCAGCCCAAGCGCATAGGCCATCAGACTGACCGAGGCCATCTCCACATCAAACAGGGTGAATTCACCGCGCTGAAATAGCAGAGAGAGCATTGGCTCTGCCAGAATAAAGAGGCCCGCACTGGCTGGAACCGCAATCAACAAAACCAGCCGGAGTGCCCAGTCCAGTGTCTGGTTGAAAGAGTCATGATCCCTTGCTGCATACTGCCCGGAAAGTTTTGGCAGAATAACTGTTGAGAGCGCAATCCCGAAGACCCCGAGTGGAAATTCCATCAGGCGATCGGAGTAGTAGAGCCATGACATGCTGCCGGCAGTAATCAGGGAGGCTATCACCAGATCCAGCAGCAGATTTATCTGCGCAACCGAGGCCCCAAACAGGGTTGGCAACATCAGCCTGAGGATCTTTCTAACTCCGGAATCACCCCAACGAAAGCGAGGGCGAGGCAGCATGCCCAGCTTCAGCAGTGGTGGAATCTGGAACAGTAGCTGAACCACACCACCAATCAGCACCCCCCAGGCCAGAGCGGTAACCGGCACATCCATAAGCGGAGAGAGCCAGATTGCTGCACCGATCAGTGAGAGATTGAGAAAGACCGGGGTGAATGCAGGGATGGCAAAACGTCCGTAGGTATTGAGAATTCCGCCCGCAAAGGCAGTCAGTGAGATCAGCAACAGATAGGGAAAGGTGATTCGCAACATTCCAGAGGCGAGCTCAAAACGGTCTGTCTCCTCAACAAATCCTGGCGCAAACAGCATGATAAACAGTGGCGCAGCAACCACACCGATAGCGGTCACCAGCAGCAGAACGCCTCCCAGGGTCCCAGCCACCGCATCAGTAAGCTGGCGAACCTCATGCTGCTCCCCCGTTGACCGCTTCTCCGAGAGAACCGGAACAAAAGCCTGGGAGAAGGCACCCTCGGCAAAAAGCCTGCGCAGGAAATTGGGGATCTTGAATGCGACCACAAAGGCATCCATCATCCCACCAGCACCAAAGTAGCGGGCAAAGACAATATCGCGCACCAACCCCAAAATACGGGAAATCGTGGTCATCAGCCCCACAACCATGGTGGATTTCAGTAGTTTATGGCTCAAAATGCGATTTTCTTTGAAAAAATTGAATCATACCAGTGATAACAATTGACAGTTCAAGAGAAAACGAAGAAAATACGCGGCTCATTTTTTGAATTGCTGTAGAAAAGCAGCAAATTACACAGTTATATATTCTCAGGAGAGATACCTTGGCAAATTCCCCTCAAGCTCGCAAACGTGCTCGTCAGGCTGACAAAAAGCGTAACCACAATCAGGGACGCCGTTCCATGATGCGCACCTCACTTAAAAGGGCAATAGCTGCCATTGAGTCTGGCAATCGTGAAGAGGCTGAGACACTTTACAAGAGCGCATCTTCTGCACTTGATATTGCTGCGAAGAATGGCCTGATTCATCGCAACAAGGCTGCCCGTCACAAGAGTCGTCTGAATGCACATATTCGTGCCATGTAATGGAGACGATTCATCCGAATCATAAAAAACCGGCATCTTAGCCGGTTTTTTTATGATTCGGGTGAATCCTTGAAAAAGTAATCGCAACCTCACACGAGCAGCCGTCTGTGGCCTGGACGGCCACAGTCGAGCGACACAGGGATGTGCTTGAGCGTGCTGCATGGGTGAGGTTGCGATTACTTTTGCAAGGAGTCATACCAACACCATATTGTCCCGGTGGACAATCTCCTCCTCATCTACGTAACCCAGCATAGCCTCAATCTTATCACTCGACTGGCCCATAATTTTACGAATGTCCTCTGCCGAGTAGTTCACCAGACCGCGGGCAATCCCATCTCCTGAACTGCTCTTGATCGAAACCAGATCGCCACGCTGAAACTCTCCCTCAACCTCAGTTACACCTACAGCCAGCAGACTTCTTCCCGAGTCTCGCAATACACGGACCGCCCCATCATCCAGAATTAATGATCCACATCTCTGCAAATGGCCCATTAACCAACGTTTACGGGCATCCAGCTGCCTGGCTCCAGCAAGAAACATGGTACCAATCTGCTCATTGTTGAACAGCCTTACCAAAACCTGGTCCTCACGACCAGGAGCAACTACTGTTGTAGTGCCGGAGCGTGCGGCAAGACGTGCTGCCCCAACCTTGGTCGCCATCCCTCCCCGGCCCAGACTACCGGCTGAATCTCCTGCCATCTCATCCAGAACAGAGTCATCCGCAGCAACCACATCCAGCAGTTTTGCCTCTGGATTAAGCCGTGGATCACTATCGTACATGCCCTGTTGATCCGTCAAAATCACCAGTAAATCAGCCTCAATCAGGTTGGCAACCAGTGCAGCAAGAGTATCGTTATCCCCCAACCTGATCTCGTCAATTGCCACCGTATCGTTCTCATTAACAATTGGAACCACCCCCATCTCAAGCAGGGTACGGATTGAACTTCTGGCATTCAGGTAGCGGCTACGGTTGGAGAGATCATCATGAGTCAGAAGAATCTGTGCAGTATGAATTTCGTGTTTTGAAAAACATGACTCATACGCCTGCACTAACCCCATCTGTCCAACAGCTGCTGCAGCCTGCTGTTCATGTATGGCATGAGGACGTTGTGACATTCCCAGCCTCTTCATCCCCTCGGCAACAGCACCGGATGAGACCAGCACAACCTGCACTCCAGACTGCCTCAGTACAACAATCTGCTCAACCCACCGCCTGATTGCTGCACTATCCAGCCCCTGACCATTATTGGTCAGAATTGCGCTCCCCAGTTTTACAACACAGAGCTTTACCCTGGACAGCCTCTCTCTGCTCTCATCCATTATCTAAATTATTCCGTCTGCTTTTCCAACGAGTCCATAATCGCATAGACCAGCTCACTAGTCCCCTTTTTATGTAGTGCCGATATACGGAACACCGGGCCGCTCCAGGAGAGTTGTTGAAGGATATCATCACAAATCTCTTCTCGCTTGTCGTCTGGCAACAGATCAATCTTGTTCATCACCAGCCAGCGAGGTAGGGCCGCCAACTCTGTACTGAATTTTTCCAGCTCCAGCTCCACCTTTTTAAACTCATCAACAGGGTCTACAGTCCCCTCTGCTGGGGCAACATCAAGCAGGTGAAGCAGAACACGGTTACGTGACAGATGCTTGAGGAACTGAATCCCCAATCCTGCACCCTCTGCGGCCCCCTCAATTACCCCGGGGATATCTGCCATCACAAAACTGCGCGAGGCATCTACCCTCACCACACCAAGATTAGGGTGGAGGGTGGTGAATGGATAATCCGCCACCCGTGGGCGAGCTGCAGAGATGGCACGAATAAGTGATGATTTTCCTGCATTGGGCATGCCCAACAACCCAACATCTGCCAACACCTTTAGCTCCAACCTCAGAAACCGCCTCTCTCCGAGCGAACCATTTGTTGAGCGTCGAGGAGCACGATTGGTACTACTCTTGAAACGCACATTACCCAGCCCATGAAAGCCTCCCTGGGCAACCAGCAAGGTCTCTCCATCCTTTACAACCTCACCAATCAGTTCATCAGTATCATCATCATAGGCGAGAGTCCCGATAGGCACCCGCACAACCCGATTATCTCCTTTGCGACCAGTCTTGTCTCGACTCATGCCGTTCTGCCCACGCTCGGCACGGTGCATGCGCTTGAAACGAAAATCAGCCAGGGTGTTCAGCCCCTCATCACCCTGCAGATAAACGGTACCTCCGTCACCACCATCGCCACCATCAGGTCCGCCACGGGGGATATATTTTTCACGACGAAAACTGACGCAGCCATTGCCTCCATCGCCTGCCTCTACCCGGATTGTTGCCTCATCTACAAATTTCATCGTCTCTACTCAGCTCTCTCTTCAAACAAAAAAGGCCCCGTACTACGGAGCCTTTTCTACCACCAACAGATTTAAGCTGTTATGCGGGATATACGCTCACAAACTTGCGGCTTCTCGGACCCTTGACCTCAAAGGTAACCACACCATCCGCCTTAGCAAACAGGGTGTCATCTTTACCACGTCCAACATTTACTCCAGGATGAAAATGGGTACCACGCTGGCGAACCAGAATGTTTCCAGAGATCACATCCTCACCACCAAAACGCTTCACACCTAACCGCTTGGACTCCGAATCGCGGCCGTTTCTGGTACTACCGCCTGCCTTTTTATGTGCCATATTACTTCCTTAGCCTCTAAATTAATGCGCCAACTTATGCGCTTATGCTATCAATCTTGATCTCGGTATAGGACTGACGATGTCCCATCTGCTTACGGTGATGTTTACGACGACGGAACTTGATGATCTTGACCTTCTTGCCACGACCATTAGATAGAACCGTTGCAGTAACCTTGCCACCATCAACCAGAGGTGCGCCAACCTTGATATCGTCACCATCAGCAACCATCAAGACCTGATCAAACTCAACACTACCACCCTCTTCAGTGCCCAGCTTCTCTACCTTAAGGGTCTCACCCTCACTTACACGATACTGCTTTCCGCCAGTTTTGATTACTGCGTACATCCTGAAACTCCACATGTTTGGTACAAGACGGCTGACCCCGATACAACAGCAGAAGTCCACCTATCCATAAAAGAGGCGCGATTTTACACTTATGTCTGAAAATGGTCAAACGCATTTCTACAGAAACATCTGCTAAAAACTTGACCCATCAAACCCTAGACCATACGATTTGCAGGTTTTTCCATATAACAAACTATTACAACCAATACTTGACCAGAAGCTGTGGCTAAACTTTCTACCTTTAAAGAGATTCAGGAGCTCATCCAGGATGACCTCAAGGCTGTTGATACCCTGATTATTCAACGCCTTAAATCCGATGTAGTGCTTATCAACCAGTTGGGGCACTATATTGTTGGTGGTGGTGGAAAACGGGTACGCCCCATGGTTATGCTGCTTGCGGCACGTGCATGCGGCTCAACAAGCAGTGATGCTGTCCAGCTAGCTGCGGTTATTGAATTCATCCACACTGCAACCCTGCTCCATGATGATGTGGTTGATACCTCTGAACTACGACGTGGAAAAGAGACAGCCAATGCAGTTTTTGGTAACCAGGCCGCTGTTTTGACAGGTGATTTCCTCTACTCTCGTGCCTTCCAGATGATGGTCGAGGTACAGCAGATGCGGGTGATGGATATACTCGCAGATACCACCAATGTAATAGCAGAGGGCGAGGTACTGCAGCTACTTAACTGTAACGATCCAGACACCACAGAAGAGCGTTACTACGAGGTGATATATCGCAAGACAGCCAAACTGTTTGAGGCTGGCGGTCAGTTGGGGGCTGTGGTTGCAAACCAGAGCCCAGATATTGAGAGTGCCTTGATGGAGTACGGAAGACATCTTGGCAACACCTTCCAGCTGGTTGATGACGCACTTGATTACAGCTCATCAGCAGAGGATATGGGGAAAAATGCGGGGGATGATCTTGCTGAAGGGAAACCAACCCTCCCACTAATCCACGCCATGGAGAGTGGAACAGCAGCGGAGAGAGAGTTGATTCGTGGTGCGATTGAAAATGGTGGAGAGAGACAATTTGATACCATCATGGAGACAATCCATAATACCAATGCAATTGAATATACTCTCGATGCGGCAACAGCTGCTGTCAACAAGGCAACAGCTGCTGCGATGAAACTACCTGAATCTCCATACCGTGATGCACTAATCTCGCTTGCTGAGTTCACTCTTAAACGTTCATATTAGAAAACAGACACCCCTTTCACTGACTATCTGTACGGGTTACTATGAAGCCACCAACTAGGAGGATAGAGTCATGTCAGAGAGAAGTGAGCAGTCCGGGTTTACCCTGATCGAACTAATTATAGCTATCGCAATCATTGCCATTCTGGCAGCAATTGCCATCCCGTCATATACTCAATACACAACCAAGGCTCGCTACTCTGAGGTGGTGCTCGCCGCGCAACCAGTCAAAATGGGAGTTGAACAGTGTTATCAGGTACGTGGCGCCCTGGCTGACTGTGATGCTGGCAGTTATGGGGTACCGGCCAATGTATCTGGTATCTCAGGTGCCGTGAATACAATCGGCACAATCAACGGGGTGATAACTGTTACCCCCGATGCTGCCAACGGCATTTTGGCAACAGACACCTATGTTCTTACCCCCACCGCTGCCTCTCCAATGACCTGGGTTGCGAGCGGTGGTGGTGTGACTAACGGCTATACGCAGTAACTACTCGCCCCACAATAGATACTTTTGAGGAGAGAAAGACCTCTATTGTGGGGAGAGTAGTTATGATAACGGCTGACCGATCCTAGAGGTCACCCTCATGTGCTGCCAGATAGGAGGCGACACCATCTGGAGTTGGCTTCATACCCTCCTCTCCATCCTGCCAGCCTGCAGGACAGACCTCACCATGCTCTTCGGTAAACTGTAGTGCATCTACCATACGCAACATCTCATCAATATTTCTACCGAGAGAGAGGTTGTTTACAACCTGATGCTGAACCACGTTTTCCTTGTCGATAAGGAATGAGGCACGCAGAGCAGGGGCACCACCAGGTACCTGCACACCGTAGGCCTTGGTGATATCCTGTTTCATATCCCCAACCATGGTGTAACCAACTGCACCGATGCCACCATCATTGACTGGGGTATTTCTCCAGGCGTTGTGGGTCCAGTGAGAATCGATAGAGACGCCAATTACCTCAACATTGCGCTTGGCAAATTCGGCCAGACGGTGGTCAAACGCCAACAACTCTGACGGACATACAAAAGTAAAATCAAGGGGATAGAAGAAAACAACGGCATATTTACCCGCCTTTGCCTCATGTAGATTGAAATCTGCCTTAACCTCACCACTACCTAATATGGATGGGGCTGTAAAATCTGGTGCTTCACGTCCGACTAGTACGCTCATATGGAACTCCTTGTAGTTTTATACCTATAGCGTTAAAAAAGATAAAAATCATATTTCTGGTGGGTGAATCATAACTCAAATAACCCGCCTGTCAAGACCTAGTAAAAGGGTCAAGTATTAAATCTATTTAGAGGGAGAGAAAATTCCTCGGTACCCCATGCATGCCCATAGACCACCTCCCAGGTTGCAGAGATCCTCTCTCTTCCGCCCTGCATCTCTCTATATATTTGATCCAGCTGACTTATTTTCGCTCTACCGGTAAGACCACGTGGCCTCCCCTCATTTACATTGGTTGCACCCAACCCCTTGAGGTCACCCATAAGTGTCATTACATCTGGATAGGTGAGCTCAAAACGGTCGACGCTGGTGACCGGCTCAACAAACCCGGTGTTTAACAACAGGTCACCAATATCATGAAGATCCACAAAATGGTTTACGTGAACCATGTCATCCACCCCTGTCCAACTCTGACGCAACTCAGTCAGTGTATCCGTACCAAGGGTAGAGAACATCAACAGCCCTCCCGGGCGCAACACCCTGCGAAACTCCTTAAATAGTGCAGGCAGATCCTGGCACCACTGCAGGGTAAAATTGGAGAATATAAGATCCATGCTACGGTCAACCAGGGGGAGCTGGATAGTATCCGCACAGAGAAACTGCTGCCTTGATCCGCCTGCAAAACGACTCAACAGACTCTTGCTCTGTCGCGACTGCCTGCGAGCCTCAAGCAACATGTTATGGGCAATATCAAGGGCAACAACAGTGCTCTTGCCAAACCTTTTCTCCAGAGCCCTGGCGCAATATCCGGTACCTGTACCGATATCAAGAATGGCCTGAGGAGTGATGTTTGTATACTCAAACTGTTCCAGCATCCGCTCGGCAACCTCTCGCTGCAACAGAGCCACCTCATCATAACTTGAGGATGCCCTTTCGAAGTTTGCACGGACCAGGCTCCTCTTCAGGTTATGGTTCTGGGCATGAATACCCATTTGCTCATCTGCCAAAACGTATAACCTCTTCCATAAACTGCTCTCTGTGGCTAAGAAATGGGGCATGTGCAGCCCCCTCTATCACCGTAAAAGTACCTGATTCCATCTGCCCTGCAGCAATCTCACCTGCCGAATATGGAACCAGTTGATCCCGCTCTCCCATTATCCAGTGTGCCGGTTGTTTTATAGAGCCAAGATATGGGCGCAAGTCAGTCTCATTGAGAACCTGCAGACCCGCCTCCAGAGTTCCGTTCAGAGGTGGCTCGGAGAGTGACAGCTTGAGCTTTTTTATTAACTCTCTGCTCTCACCAGACATCTTGGCCCCCAACATCTGCAGGGTGAGAAAACGGCCAATGGTGGTCTCCCTTGAGCGGATAAGGGCCTTGCCAAAATCATCAAGCACCTTCTGCTTGATGGCCTCTCTCCACCCCCCTCCCTGCACAAAACGTGGAGTTGACCCAACCAGAATAAGCTTTGATACCTTATCCGGCCAATTCAGCGCCGCCTGCAGCGCCACCTGTCCACCAAGTGACCACCCCAGCCATACTGCACTCTCCGGCACCTGTTCTGCCACATCCTCTGCCATCTCGCCAAGAGTCATACCCCCAACCTTGGGACGTGAGCGATACCCAGGCAGATCTATCACGGTAACGGCAAAATTGTTTTGCAGTTCTGGAAGCAGAGAGTCCCATACCGACCCATTAAACCCCCAGCCATGGAGAAGAATTAATGGCTGCATCTGTCAAGTGCCTCCAGAAGCCTGTCGACATGCTCCTCTGTATGTTCTGCAGAGAGAGTAATACGCAGACGAGACGACCCCTCAGGTACTGTTGGTGGACGAATGGCTGTTACCACAACTCCCTGCTGCTGCAATTTGGTTGAGAGTCGCAGCGCATCCTCTGTACTGCCGGCCAGCAGCGGCTGAATCGGTGTCTCCGATCTCATCAGATTAAATCCAAGCTCAG
>JACNFK010000025.1:46825-52530 GCA_014384675.1 Candidatus Thiopontia autotrophica
CGGCACCTCTGACACCCCCAATCCAAACTTTGCCACCGTCCCCCTCCCCCCTGGACCATGAACCCCAATTCCGTGCGCATCATCCACCATCAGTGTAGCGCCACCACATCGACACTCTCCGGCAACCCCCGGCAGCGGGGCAATATCACCATCCATACTGAATACCCCATCGGTCACCACCAAGGTACGCCCCTTATGTGGCTCCGACACTCTACGCTCCAGGGCAGTGATATCGGCATGGGTATAGCGCAATAGTTTTGCCCCACTTAGCCTTGCCCCATCAAGCAGGGAGGCGTGATTCAGGCGGTCATGAATTGTTCTGTCGTTGCGTCCCAGCAGGGCCTGATGGATACCCAGATTAGCCATATAGCCTGACGAAAAGAGCAGCACCCTGGGGTAACCCAGAAAGTCTGCCAACTCCTCTTCCAGCGCATGGTGGGCAGCTGTGTGGCCGGTTACAAGGTGGGCCGCCCCACTTCCTGCCCCCCAACGATAGAGCCCCTGCTGAAACGCCTCCACTATCTCTGGATGGTTGGCCAAACCCAGATAGTCGTTGCTGCTGAAGGAGAGATAACGTTTACCATCAACCTCAATCTCCACCCCTTGAGGTGAATCAACCACTCGCCTTTGACGATAGAGTGACTGCTCCATGCGCTCATCAAGCTGCTGCTGTAATTGGTGGTCAATACCCATATTTAGAATGGAGGCTACCCCAACACCACCTCCTCCCCAGCCGTAGCCTCCAGCCCCAACTTTGCAAATAGTGAGGCATCACTCTCCTCACCCGCATTTGGTGTAGTTAACAGCTGCTCCCCTGAGAAGATGGAGTTGGCGCCCGCCGCAAAACAGAGCGCCTGCAGCTCATCGCTCATCGACTCCCTCCCTGCCGAGAGCCGTACCCACGACTTCGGCATCACTATGCGGGCCACACATATGGTGCGGACAAACTCCAGTGGCTCAAGCTCCTCCAGCCCCTCCATCTCATCCAGCGGGGTTCCGGAGACCCGTACCAGACGGTTGATCGGCACACTATCCGGCTGCCTGGGAAGGTTGGCCAGGGTTGCCAACAGCCCGGCACGATCCTGCCTGGACTCACCCATCCCCACAATCCCGCCACTGCATACATTGAGACCGGCATCGCGTACATATTCCAGGGTATCAAGCCTGTCCTGATATGTTCGGGTAGTGATCACCTCGCCATAATAGGCCTCCGAGGTATCCAGGTTATGGTTATAGTAATCAAGCCCCGCCTTCTTCAACTTCTCAGCCTGCCTCTGGGTCAGCATTCCCAGAGTCATGCAGGTCTCCATCCCCAGCGCCTTGACCCCACTCACCATGGTGAGCAGTCGCTCCATATCCTTCCCCCTGGGATTGCGCCAAGCCGCCCCCATACAGAAGCGGGATGAGCCTGAGCGTTTTGCCTCCTCTGCAGCTCTTAGAACCTCTTCTACCTCCGCAAGTTTTTCACGCTCCAGCTCGCTGTCGTTGCGTGCACTCTGTGAACAGTACTTGCAATCCTCCGAGCAACCGCCTGTCTTGATGCTCATCAGGGTGCTGACCTGCACTCTGTTTGGATCAAAGGTCTCACGATGAATGGTCTGAGCCTTGAACAGCAGATCATTAAAAGGGAGGTCAAATAGCGCCTCCACCTCACTTAACTGCCAACTGTTACGAACCTCTGAATTTGAACTCATTATCTGCCTCCGAGGAGAGAAAAAGTTCTCTACCATAAATATGAGTAGTTACACTATGAGAATGAAAAATAATCCTACTCTCTAACACTTTGCTGTCAACCATATATGTTTGAAAAAGTTTACAGACAACTGCGCAAACTTACTCCCCCTGAACCCTGCGCCATATGCGGCATCCCGAGTCATGGTGATGTTGCGCTGTGCAACTCTTGCAGAGAGAGACTGCCTACTCTAAGCAGCGCCCCTTTCGAGCTTCAGAGCCGCAATCAGTGGGACAAGATTATCATCCCCTATCGCTATAGCGAGCCGTTGGCCCCGTTGATCCAACAGCTGAAGTTTGACCACAAACTTAACTATGCCAGACTATTTGGTTCACTGATGATGGAGCAGCTTCAAAAGGATATGGCTGCACCACCGGATCTGATACTACCTATTCCACTCCACCCCAGACGGCTACGCCAGCGCGGCTTCAACCAGGCCCTTGAGATAATCCGTAACCCTGCCAAAGAGCTTGGCATTCCGCTTGATATAACAAGTTGTCTCAGAAGAAAACATACAGAACCACAACTTTCCCTGAACGCCGCAAAGAGGAGGCACAACCTGGAAGATGCCTTCCACATAACCACCCCTCTAAATGGTGCCACCGTTGCCATCTTTGATGATGTGATAACCACCGGCAGCACCATGAGAGCTGTCACCCATGCCCTGAAAAGTGGCGGGGCTGGCAAGATTCAGATCTGGGCACTCGCCTATACTCCGCCCCACGGGTAAACTACCAGCTTCATGGAAGATATCACCGAGATCATTGAGCCTCTGAACGAGGCCCAGCGCAAGGCAGTTACCACAGAGTCGAGAAATAGCCTGATACTAGCTGGTGCCGGAAGCGGCAAGACCAGGGTACTGGTTCATCGCATCGCCTGGCTGATTCGTGCAGAACAGATATCGCCATGGTCAATCCTCGCCGTCACCTTTACCAACAAGGCGGCAAAGGAGATGAAGGGACGCATTGAGTCCCTGTTAGATATGCCGGCCGGTAACCTCTGGGTTGGGACCTTTCATGGACTGGCCCACCGCCTACTCCGCAGCCACTGGCAGGAGGCTGATCTACCGCAGAATTTCCAGATTCTTGACAGCGAGGATCAGCTACGTCTGATCCGTCGCCTACTCAAGGAGATGAACCTGAATGATGAGCGCTGGCCACCAAAACAGGCGCAGTGGTTTATCAATGAGCAGAAAGACAAGGGGATCCGTTCCCACCAGATAGATCCTGGCCATGACCACTGGCTCAGACAGATGGCAGAGATATATATGGCTTATGAGGCAGCCTGTCAGCGCAGTGGACTGGTAGACTTTGCAGAGATCCTGCTGCGGGCACATGAGATGTGGCTCAACAACCCAGAGCTTCTGGCCCACTATCGCAACCGCTTCAGCCATATTCTGGTAGACGAGTTTCAGGACACCAACACGATTCAGTATGCCTGGATAAGGCTATTGGCTGGTGAACATGGATCCACTTTTGTGGTCGGAGACGATGATCAATGCCTCACTGCCGGGACCATGATCTCCATGGCCGATGGCTCAGAGAAAAAGATCGAACAGGTTACACCCGGCGATCAAGTACTCTCAGGATTCGGTAAGGGAGACTTTCAACCCTCAACCGTTTTACGCTGCCATAAGAAACCGTTCCAGGGTGATCTCATCACCATCCACACCGCCTCAGGCAAACAACTCACCAGCACCAAAGAGCACACCCACTTCGCTGGCTATGTTCAGACAGATGCACCGCAGAAATACTTCCTCTATCTGATGTTCAAACGAGGAATCGGTTATCGACTGGGAACAACTAAAGTCCATATGGATGCCGACAAACACAGCAAACTGGGATATATGCTTCGATCCGTACAGGAGCATGCCGATGCGCTTTGGATCATCCGCACACATGACAGTGAAAACGATGCCCGAATGGATGAAACGATCGCCTCGTTGCAGTATCAGATCCCAACACTTCCTTTTACCCCTCGTAAACAACGAAGCAAGAATGGACTGATTCACGAAGCAAGTTACATCCAAAAGGTATTCGATACCATTGACTCGACCTCTGGCGCCCACCGCCTCCTCTCTGATGTAAAGCTAGACTCTGAACAGCCCCACCACCGGCCTCAAAGCAGAGACTCGAACCGCTCTAACATTGTTGTCACCCTCTGCGGAGAACGTCGCGGGAGTCGCCCCATGCATCGAATCTCTGTCGTGGGCAATGACACATCCAGAAAACAGCTGATGGAAACGGCTGGCTTCAGTGTTCGTGCAGCAAAGCCCAACTCCAATAGCTGGCGCTATGAAACCTGTAATAAATCGTTTGAGAACATTCTTCAAACCGCCCACCAACTCAAGACACTGCTCGATGGAACCATCATTCTCAACGCCCATATCCTGCCCCGTTCACTCCCATTTATTCAGGCAGCCGCAATCCGTGAGGGGATGTCGATCATTAATCAGGATGGAGAATATGAGGCGGTAGAGCGTATTGTCTGGTCGGAAGGAAGAAAAACGATTTACGATCTGGATATTGAGAACACGCACAACTTCATCGCCAACGGCATTGTCACTCACAACTCTGTCTATGGGTGGCGAGGGGCACAGGTTGAAAACATCCGCAGTTTCACCCGTGACTTTCCCGAGGTAGAGAGTCAGAAGCTGGAGCAGAACTACCGCTCTACCGGCAACATCCTAAATGCCGCCAATGCGCTGATCGAGAACAACCCCAGCCGTATGGGTAAGGAGCTTTGGACCGAGGACCATGATGGAGAGCCGATCCAGCTCTACTCTGCCTTCAACGATCTGGATGAGGCCCGCTTTATTGCTGAGCAGATTGAGAGTTGGACCATCAAGGGCGGTGCGCGTTCCGAGAATGCAATCCTCTACCGCTCCAACGCCCAATCCCGTGTACTGGAGGAGGCACTACTGAGTGCAAATATCCCATACCGCATCTATGGTGGAGTGCGCTTCTTCGAGCGGGCCGAGATCAAGGATACACTAGCATACCTGCGGCTGATGGCCCACCGTGATGATGATTCCGCATTCGAGCGGGTGGTCAACACCCCTACCCGTGGCATTGGCAACCGTACTGTTCAGGTGGTACGTGACCATGCAAAGAGTGCAGGAATCTCACTCTGGCAGGCAGCAGTAGAACAGATTCAAGGCGATGTATTAGCAGCTCGTGCCCGTAACGCCCTGGCGGGCTTTATCCAGTTAATAGAGCATATGGATGAGGAGGCCGAGAACAAAATTCTTGTGGAACAGGTTGAGATTGCTCTCAAAAATAGTGGGGTGATGGCTCACCACCGCAAGGATAGAAGCGAGAAGGCCCGTACCAGAGTTGAAAACCTTGAAGAGCTGGTCACCGCTGCACGCCAGTTTGCCCCTGCAGATGAGGTGGCTGATAATGAATCACTCAACCCTCTGGATGAATTCCTGGCACAGGCAGCGCTGGAGGCCGGCGACACCCAGGCAGAGGAGTGGGAGGACTGTGTACAGATGATGACCCTCCACAGCGCCAAGGGGCTTGAGTTCCCGCAGGTATTTCTCAGCGGGATGGAAGAGGGGCTATTTCCCCACCGTATGTCATCGGATGATCCAGACAGACTGGAGGAGGAGCGACGCCTCTGCTATGTGGGAATCACCCGTGCCAGAGAGAAACTGACCATCACCCACGCCGAGAGCCGTCGTCTCTACGGCAAGGAGAACCACCCCCGGCAGTCACGTTTTATCAAGGAGCTGCCAAGAGAGCTGATGCAGGAGGTCAGAATTCGCTCAACCATCTCAACGCCGCTCTCCAGCCAGCGCAGTAGCTACCGAAAACAGCCGGCACTAACTGAGGATTCAGGAACCGGTCTCTATCCCGGGCAGCAGGTAAGACATGCAAAATTTGGGGAGGGGACGGTACTGATGCTGGAGGGGAGCGGCCCCCAGGCACGAATCCAGATCCACTTCCCCCAAGCCGGCACCAAGTGGCTG
>JACNFK010000026.1 GCA_014384675.1 Candidatus Thiopontia autotrophica
CCGTGTAACCTTCAAGTCCTCTTCTGCGCCTTCGCTCCTATTGACACCACATCAGCACCATCACGCACCGCTTCGAGATAATCAGCCCAACTCTGCATCATTCTGGTTCTCTCAGTTAGATAGATCGACCGGTTATAGGCTCTAGATGTGGCTGTGCCAGTTAGGTGAGCCAACTGAGCTTCGATGACCTCTGGTTGCCAGCCCTGCTCATGCAGGATAGTTGATGCCGTGGCTCTGAACCCATGAGCTGACATCACATCAGCAGCATAGCCAAGATTTCTCAGCAGGTTGGTCATGACGTTTTTAGATAGTGGCTTCCCAGAATCTCGCTCATTTGGGAATACATACGATGAATAACCTGTTATCTCTCGAATTGACTGTAAATGCGTTATAACCTGACACGCTAAAGGAACAAGATGCTCTCTTCCTCGTTTCATATCTTCAGCAGGAATGATGAGTAAGTTCTGGTTAAAGTCGATGTAATCCCACCGGAGGTTTCTAATTTCTCCGGGTCTCAGGAATAATCTTGGAATGAGCTTCAGAGCCTCAGCAGTGCAGTAGCTACCCAAGCCTGAATTATCGATATCCCGGATCAATTGACCTAAATCTTTGGATCGAGTAATTGCCGCACGATGCTCAACCTTCGGCATAGGTTTAAGAATATCACTAAGGGGTAAGCCCTGAGCTGGGTTATTACGTGTAAACCGGTGAGCCAGAGCATATCCGAAGATACGGTTGATCACAGAGAGAATCACGGGCGCTTTACGTGGATGACCGGAAGCTTCAATTGACAGCATAACTTCAGTGATATGCCCCTGATCAATCGCATCCACCGATAAATTACCGATAGACTTCAACTCAACTTCAATCCATCGCTTTACCTTTTTGGCATGATCCGATGACCATGAGGATTCTTGCTGATTCCACCAAGCTGTTGCAACGATGCTAAAGCTTCTATCTGACGCATCCGTTTCCCGCTTTCTGGAGCGTCTTTCCTCCGCAGGGTTAACACCTTGTACCAGAAGTGATCGGGCCTCAGCAGCTAACCTTCTTGCTTCAATGAGGGGTATCGTAGGGTACTGACCTAAAGCCAGCTCCTGATACTTACCATTAAACCGGTAACGCATTCTCCACAACTTTGAACCATTGCTTTTTATCAATAAATTCAACCCGTTACCGTCACTTTTCTTAACCTGCTTTTGACCGTCAGGACAGGTTAGCTTCTTTACTTCCAATGCTGTTAATGCCATCTAATCACCTCACTAGGGTACAGATAGGGGTGCAATGAGGGGTATCGGCGCTCTAAAAACTCCTAAATCGGGGCACCTGATTCTGTCGATACCCCTCATTATCCCCTAAATACTCTGCGATTTATTGAGACAGTATAGGACTAAACCAGACTAACAGGCAATAAAAAAGCCCGTAAACACTAGGCTTACGGGCCTTTATGGTACTACTTGGGATTAAAGCTGGTAGCTTACATCATGCCGCCCATTCCTCCCATACCACCCATACCACCACTCATATCCGGCATTGGGGCTGCTGTCTCCTGAGGAATCTCAGCAACCATCGCCTCTGTAGTGATCATCAGACCAGTTACAGATGCTGCGTACTGCAGTGCAGAACGGGTCACCTTGGCTGGATCAAGAATTCCCATCTCGATCATGTCACCATACTCTGCAGTAGCTGCGTTGTAGCCGTAGTTGCCATCGTTGTTTTCGATGTTGTTAACTACAACAGAACCCTCATCACCTGCATTGGCAACAATCTGACGCAGTGGCTCTTCCATGGCACGACGCATGATGTTGATACCAACATCCTGATCATGGTTATCACCAGAGAGATCAGCAATACCTGCACGGGCACGAACCAGAGCAGTTCCACCACCTGGGACCACACCCTCTTCAACTGCAGCACGAGTTGCATGCAATGCATCCTCAACACGCGCCTTCTTCTCCTTCATCTCCACTTCTGTTGCGGCACCAACCTTGATAACAGCAACACCGCCAGCCAACTTGGCAACACGCTCCTGAAGCTTCTCTTTATCATAGTCAGAGGTGGTATTTTCGATCTGCTGACGAACCTGGACAACACGTGCCTCGATCTCTTCAGCACTGCCGGCACCATCAATGATAATGGTATTGTCCTTCTCGACCACAATACGCTTGGCAGTACCAAGATCTTCCAGAGTGGTCTTCTCCAGAGAGAGTCCGACCTCCTCAGAGATAACCTGACCACCAGTCAGAATCGCTATATCCTGCAGCATGGCCTTGCGGCGATCCCCAAAACCAGGGGCCTTGACTGCAGCTACCTTGACGATTCCACGCATGGAGTTTACAACCAGAGTTGCCAGTGCCTCACCCTCGATATCCTCGGCAATAATTAGCAGAGGACGGCTTGCCTTGGCAACACCCTCCAGGATCTGCAGCAGGTCACGGATATTGGAGATCTTCTTGTCAAACAGAAGGATAAATGGATCCTCCAGCTCGGCAGTCATGTTCTGTTGGTTATTTACAAAGTAGGGGGAGAGATAACCGCGATCAAACTGCATACCCTCAACAACATCCAGCTCATTCTCAAGGGACTTGCCCTCCTCAACGGTGATTACACCCTCTTTGCCGACCTTCTCCATTGCGTCCGCAATGATGGTACCAATTGACTCATCGGAATTTGCAGAGATACTACCGACCTGGGCAATCGCACCGGTGTCAGTACATGGGGTTGAGATCCCCTTGATCTGTTTAACTGCAGCTATAACCGCCTTGTCGATTCCACGCTTGAGGTCCATTGGGTTCATGCCCGCTGCTACCGCCTTCATACCCTCACGCATGATTGCCTGAGCCAGTACAGTTGCTGTTGTAGTTCCATCACCAGCAACATCAGATGTCTGAGAGGCAACCTCTTTTACCATCTGCGCACCCATATTCTCGTACTTGTTCTCCAGCTCGATCTCTTTGGCTACAGAGACGCCATCCTTGGTAATGGTTGGGGCACCAAATGCCTTGTCCAGAACCACATTACGACCTTTAGGGCCAAGGGTTACCTTTACCGCGTTGGCCAGAGTATTGACGCCGGCCAGCATCAGATGACGCGCGTCATCACCAAACTTTACTTCTTTTGCGCTCATAATTATTTTCCTTCCTTATCCTTCGATGACAGCCATGATGTCGCTTTCATTCATGACTAGCAGCTCTTCACCGTCCACCTTAATCTCGGTTCCAGCAAATTTACCGAACAGAACAGTGTCACCAACCTTCACATCCATCTCCTGGCGTGAACCGTTATCAGCGACCTTGCCATTACCGGCAGCAACAATCTCGCCACGGCTTGGTTTCTCGGTTGCTGAATCAGGAATAACAATACCGCCGGCGGACATCCGCTCCTCTTCCATGCGGCGAACAACTACACGATCGTGCAGGGGACGCAAATTCATAATGGTCTCTCCTTAATATTATGATTAATCTTAAAATCTGACTCGGGCAGAGAGGAAATCACAATTAGCACTCTCGCCCAAGGAGTGCTAATAATATGGACGGTTATTGTGAAGTCAAGGGAAGATGCTGAAAATAATAACTAATACCCCAATAAAGAGCTTGCAGCTATTTCAGCCAGGGGTCATCCTTTTGGTGGAATTCACCATCGATAGTCACCCCATCTTCTCGCTCTCTAGACGAGTCTGTAGAGCGATACTGGAAATTAACACTGCTTGAGCGGGCAAGAAAACCTCGTATCAACATCCTTCTGGTCGCAGGAACCAGCCCAAGAAAACCAATAAAATCAGTTACAAACCCGGGAGTAAGCAACAGGGCCCCGCTTATCAGAAGTGCTGCGCCCTCCAATAACTGAAGTGCCGGTATCTCTCCACTAGCCATACTCCTCTGCGCATCCATCATGGTGGAGAGTCCTTGTGCCCTCAATAGAGTCACTCCAACAATTGCCGTTGCCACTACCAATATAATGGTTGGAAAGGCTCCAATCACTGCACCCACCTGCATCAACAGATAAATTTCAACCAGCGGAACCAGTATAAAGAGGGCGAAGAGCAGTCGAAAGGGATTCATATCGCGCCTATTGTACTGTATTCTCTGCTCTTATTGTGGCAACACCGAAAGATACAATTGTAATTCTGACAACCTGTCCCAATCGGGCAACAGCGGAATCAATTGCCCGTTTATTGGTCGAACGTAGATATGCCGCCTGTGTAAATCTGATTGATGCTGTCCAGTCAGTATATCGGTGGAAAGATGAAATAGAGAGTGATGAGGAGACTCTACTTATTATAAAAACAACGAAAACGCGATACGCAGATATTGAGAGCACCATCCAGAGTAACCACCCCTACGATACCCCAGAGGTGATTGCACTGGATATTGTGAGCGGAGCCAACTCATATCTCTCATGGGTCGCACAATCTACCGAAGAATAGAGGCAAAATATAATAACGTCATGAAATTGAAAGAGAATATCTGGACTTTACTGTTCACTATACTGATCTTGCTGGGGGCTATATCCCCCACATTGGCAGAACAATCATCACTACAGCAGCTCGGCGGATTGATGGACTCACTGGGCTTAGGCGCTGAGAGTGACGACCCCCTCCATCCCGACAAGGCTTTTGCCTTCTCCAGTGAGGACCCAGAGGAGGAGTCAATCCGGCTGGATTGGCAGATTGCAGACGAACACTACCTCTATCGCAACAAGTTCAAGTTCAAACTACTAGATGAGAAAAATCTCTCAATTGGTACCCCCGACCTCCCTGCGGGAGATATGAAAGAGGATCAGTTCTTTGGCACCCTAGAGGTTTACCATGGTAACCAATCAATCAATCTCCCCCTCAGGCGTACCAGCAACGATGCCGCCAGTGGCACCCTGAGAGTAATGTATCAGGGGTGTGCCGAACGGGGGATATGCTACCCACCAATCAGCAAAAAAGTCTCTATCAGCCTGCCTGCAGTTATTGCCTCTGCCTCCGCCGCAGAGGAGAGTGTTGCCCCACTGGCAGAGCAGGATCAGATTGCAGCATCCCTGGGGAATGGGAACATGTTACTCACCCTTCTAAGCTTTTTTGGGTTTGGATTGTTACTGGCATTTACCCCTTGCATCTTCCCGATGATCCCCATTCTCTCTGGCATTATTGTAGGCCAGGGTGAGAGCATAACTACCCGCAGAGCATTCACCATGTCGTTGGTATATGTACTGGCAATGGCTCTTACCTACACTTTTGCTGGAGTGATGGCTGGACTGTTTGGGGAAAACCTGCAGGCTGCTTTCCAGAATCCGTGGATACTTGGAACATTCAGCTTTGTTTTTGTCATTCTGGCACTCTCCATGTTTGGCTTCTATGATTTACAGATGCCATCGAGCATTCAAGGAAAGCTGGCATCAGCAAGCAATCGACAAAAAGGTGGATCATTGACCGGGGTTGCAGTTATGGGGCTACTTTCTGCCCTGATTGTTGGGCCCTGTGTGGCTGCACCACTGGCTGGAGCGCTGATCTATATTGGACAGACCGGAGATGCTCTGCTGGGCGGAATGGCTCTGTTTGCACTAAGCATCGGCATGGGTATGCCGTTACTGGCAATCGGCACCTCAGCTGGCAAACTGCTCCCTCACGCCGGAGGGTGGATGGATGCAGTCAAATCAATATTTGGGGTATTGCTACTTGCTGTTGCCGTATGGATGCTGGAAAGAATCATTCCTCCATCAGTAACCATGGTACTTTGGGCGGCATTACTAATTGTCCCTGCAATTTACATGGGTGCGCTAGAACCGCTTCCATCCCCCAGCAGCGGCTGGAAGAAGCTATGGAAAGGGTCTGGCTTGCTGATGCTGGTTTACGGAGTCATGCTAATGATTGGGGCAGGCTCAGGCAGTGGCGATCCATTCCAGCCACTTAAAAACATCAACGTAGGCGGATCTGGCTCGGCGATAGCTCAACAAGAGCATCTCTCTTTTCAGCAGATCAAGGGGATTGATGGTCTTGAGAAGGCTCTGGCCAGGGCAACCAGTAACAACCAGCCTGTTTTTCTGGACTTCTATGCTGACTGGTGCATCTCATGCAAAGAGTTTGAATCTCTGACTTTCTCTGATCCAGATGTTCAACAGGCGCTCTCCTCAGCAATGCTACTGCAGGCAGACGTTACCCCCAATGATGAACAGGATCAGGCCCTGATGAAAAAACTGGGAATTTTTGGCCCACCCGCACTCATCTTCTTTAACCGGAATGGCAACGAGGTCACCTCTGCCCGCCTAGTGCAGTTTATGGACGCAAAACCATTTGCAGAACATGTGCGCAAGGCCTTGAAACAATAGATATGAACAAGAGAACAGTACTCATTCTGGCATTGATCGCCCTGTTGGCAGGCGGCTCCGTCAGCTACTACCTGAACTCTACTGCAACCCCCCTGAATGTGGCTCCATCTGAGGCCATCACCAAGTCGGACAATACGAATCCTCTTGATATTGCTCTACTCGATCTTGATGGCAGGCCCCATAAAATGAATGAGTGGAGTGGCCAGGTAGTGGTGATTAATTTTTGGGCCACCTGGTGCCCCCCATGCAGACGTGAGATCCCGACAATCATTGCGCTACAAGATGAGCTCAAGGAGAAAGGGGTGCAATTTGTTGGAGTTGCTGTTGACTCCACCAAAAGGGTTAAACAATACGTAAAGGAGCACAATATCAATAATTACCCTACCATGCAGGGTGAGAGCACAGGTCTGGACTTCTCAATCGCACTTGGAAACCGACGATCCATCCTCCCCTACACTGTCATTGTGAACCGTAGCGGAGAGATTGTTGCTCGCCATACCGGGGAGGCCACAAGAGAACAGTTACTCAATCAGATCAACCCATTATTGTAGCCATCATCCCAATTCTTGATGCGATCTAGCCAAACTTTGCGCCGATCATCAAGAAAACGTGGACATTAGCCGTTAACCGGTCCACAATAGAAACACTTTAATATAATTTATGGATCAACTCATATATATTCTGACATGTCTACGATACTTGTTCTAAATGGTCCAAACCTTAATCTTCTTGGCACCCGTGAGCCCGGACACTATGGTGACGATACCCTTGAAGCCATTATCGAACGACTAGATTCAGAGGCCCACAATGCCGGACACCAGCTCCAGGATCTTCAGAGCAACTCTGAACAGGAGCTTATCGAGCGAATTCATCAGGCCAGCCAGGAAGATGTTGGTTTCATCCTGATCAATCCTGCAGCATTCACCCACTCAAGCGTTGCCCTGCGTGATGCTCTGCTTGGAGTGGATATTCCATTTATTGAGATTCACCTCTCAAACACTCATGCACGTGAATCGTTCCGGCATAACTCATATTTTTCCGATATTGCTCAAGGCATCATTATTGGGCTAGGGGCACAGGGATACACGCTTGCTCTACAGGCTGCCATTCAACACCTTGATCAGGCGGCACATTAACAGATAACCACCAAGGACTACCATTATGGATATTCGAAAGGTAAAAAAACTTATTGAGCTACTGGAGGAGTCCGGTATTGCAGAGATAGAAATTCAAGAGGGAGAGGAGTCTGTACGCATCAGTCGATATGGACAAGGAGCTGTTGCAGCTCCAGCAATGGCTGCGCCAGTGGCTGTATCTGAGTTACCTGTAGCAGCCCCGGAAAGTGCTTCTGAACCTGCCGCTGCACCAAGTTTCTCTGGGCATGAGGTCAAATCGCCAATGGTCGGCACCTTCTACCGCTCTGCCTCACCTGGGGCAAAACCATTTGTCGAGATAGGTGACAGCGTCTCTGCTGGTGACACTATCTGCATTATCGAGGCAATGAAAATCCTCAACGAGATCGAGGCCGACAAGTCTGGCACCATAAAAGCCGTACTTGCAGAAAATGCCGAGGCAATTGAGTTTGAACAACCTCTCTTTGTTATCGAATAAACCCTCAGAAATATAATCTCCAAGCCCCACACAGGGTTAGCGAAAGGGACCACAAAAATGCTGGATAAAATTGTTATTGCCAACCGTGGCGAGATTGCTCTCAGAATTCTGCGTGCCTGCAAAGAACTTGGAATCAAGACAGTTGCAGTACACTCTACGGCTGACCACACCCAGAAACATGTACGCCTGGCAGACGAGTCTGTCTGTATTGGACCACCATCTTCTCTCGATAGTTACCTAAACATCCCTGCAATTATCAGTGCTGCAGAGGTGACAGATGCCATGGGTATCCACCCTGGGTACGGTTTTCTATCAGAAAATGCAGATTTTGCAGAGAGGGTTGAGCGTAGTGGATTCCGCTTTATCGGCCCGAAAGCCGATACTATCCGGATGATGGGAGACAAGGTTGAGGCAATCAAGGCCATGAAGAGCTCGGGGGTACCGACTGTTCCTGGATCTGACGGCCCTCTGGGTGATGACGATGCTATCAACCTCGCTCATGGCAAGAAAATTGGTTACCCAGTGATAATCAAGGCGGCGGGTGGTGGTGGTGGCAGAGGAATGCGTGTTGTACACAGTGAGGCCACTCTACTGCAATCTATTACCATGACCAAAACGGAGGCGGCAACTGCCTTCAACAATGATGTTGTCTACATGGAGAAGTTTCTGGAAAACCCTCGCCACGTAGAGATTCAGATACTGGCAGATGACCATGGCAACGCCATCCATCTGGCCGAAAGGGACTGCTCAATGCAGCGCCGCCACCAGAAGGTGGTAGAAGAGGCGCCAGCACCCGGCATCACCGAAGAGCTGCGCGCACAAATTGGTGAGCGCTGCGCCAAAGCCTGTCAGGAGATTGGCTATACAGGCGCCGGAACTTTCGAATTCCTCTATGAGAATGGAGAGTTCTACTTTATTGAGATGAATACTCGTGTACAGGTTGAACATCCGGTTACAGAGATGATTACCGGCGTTGACATAGTCCGTGAACAGCTACGTATAGCATCTGGCGAACCCCTAAGTTACACACAGGATGAGATAAAGGTAAATGGACACGCGATCGAGTGTCGAATAAATGCAGAGGACGCACACACCTTTCTCCCTTCACCAGGAGAAGTCACTACTTATCACGCTCCCGGAGGCATTGGGGTACGAGTGGATTCACACCTCTATACCGGATACCACGTCCCTCCTCACTATGATTCGATGATCGGCAAGTTGATCACTTACGGTGAAAACAGGGACACCGCAATAGCTCGCATGCGCACAGCACTTGATGAGATGGTAATTGGTGGAATTCGTAACAATATAGATCTCCATCGTGACATCATAAGGGATGCAAACTTCATCGCTGGTGGGGCAAACATCCACTATCTGGAAAAGAAGCTGGATCTATAGCCAGGAGAGCCCTTCTCCCAAACTCCATCCCATTAAGCTTTTTCAGAGCCCACTAATTGTCTTGGTTCCAGACCAGAGTCACCAGCAACAGAGATAGCGCAGAGTCACTATCAAACCTGCTATCAGAACTTGGGGCAGCTTCTGTAACCTTTGAGGACGCAGAAGATCAACCTCTACTTGAACCAGCGCCAGGCGAAACGCCTCTCTGGAATAGAATTGATGTAGTTGGCCTGTTTGATGCAGAGATAAATCGTGACCTTGTCTCGATCGCACTATCCCAACAGATAACCGAAGAGCAGTTATCCACTCTAACCATCTCCGATCTGGAAGAGCAGAACTGGGTGCGTGCCTGGATGGATGATTTTCACCCCATGAGGTTTGGAGAGAACCTGTGGATTGTCCCATCCTGGAGTGACCCAGTTGACAGTGATGCAGTCAATATTTTACTGGATCCCGGGCTTGCCTTTGGTACCGGCACCCACCCTACCACCGCGCTCTGCATGGAGTGGCTCGACACCAACCCCCCAAATGGAGCAACGGTCATTGATTACGGTTGCGGCTCCGGCATTCTTGCCATTGCCGCAGCAAAACTTGGAGCTTCATCTGTTCACTGCGTTGACAACGATCCACAGGCACTGACAGCCACTCTGGATAATAGCGAAAAAAATGGGGTTACAGCAATGATCTCCACCTATCTGCCAGATCAGTTCCCCCAGGAACAACAGGCAGATCTGCTAATTGCCAATATCCTGGCTGGGCCACTGATTGAACTTGCCCCCAAACTGGCAGCCCACGTAGCCCCCGGTGGCAATATTATTCTCTCTGGTATTCTTCATAATCAGGCAGATGAGGTGATCTCCGCCTACGTCCCATGGTTTGATATGAATCCACCTGCTTTCCAACAGGAGTGGGTCAGGATTGAGGGGCAGAAAAAGGGGTAACAACCCACATCACCCTCGACTGAAAGATAAAACGGGAGTATCATCTGCCTCCTTTTTAAGCACATCCTACACTCTTTTGTACCATGCAGATCGGTCCATACAAACTGAAAAACAATCTTGTTCTTGCTCCGATGGCAGGCGTGACTGATCGTCCATTCCGTCAACTCTGCCGCCAGCTTGGAGCCGGTATGGCAGTCTCCGAGATGGTCTCTTCCAACTCATTATTGTGGGGTAGTGAGAAGACAAAACGTCGTGCAGATCACTCTGGGGAGGATGAGCCACGCTCTGTACAGATCATGGGGGCAGACCCACAAATGATGGCTGAGGCCGCTAAATACAATGCAGACAGTGGCGCCCAAATCATAGATATCAACATGGGATGTCCAGCAAAAAAGATCTGCAATGTCGCCGCCGGATCTGCTCTTATGAAGGATGAGAGATTGGTGGGAAAGATTTTGGAGGCGGTGGTTCAGGCTGTTGATATACCGGTAACACTGAAGATCCGCACTGGATGGGACCATGACAGTCGCAACGGAGTGCAAATTGCTAGCATTGCTGAAAATGCCGGCATTCAGGCTCTTGCTGTACATGGCAGAACCCGTGCTGACGGTTATAGAGGTGATGCTGAATATGGGACCATAGCAACCATCAAACAGACTATTGAGATACCCGTTATTGCAAACGGTGATATCACCTCACCGCAAAAAGCGGCTGAAGTATTAGACAAAACCGGAGCCGACGGCCTGATGATTGGGAGAGCTGCCCAGGGCAAGCCATGGATTTTTCGCTCCATCCTCCATTACCTGGAATCTGGTGAAACACTCCCTGAGCCGGAAAATGAAGAGATTCGTGACCTGCTGCTTGGCCATCTCAATAATCTATATGAATTTTATGGGGAGCGTACCGGGGTTCGGGTTGCCCGCAAACATATCTCCTGGTACAGCAAGGGACAGCGCCATGGCGCCTCATTCAGACAGCGGGTAAATCGAGTTGAGACCACTGAAGAGCAGCTGCGCATGACATATAATTTTTTTGAGGAGATTATCCGGTTTGACAAAACAGAGAAGGAGATTGCCGCGTGAGTAGCGTCAACGACAAGTGTGCCTCTTTTCGTGCCTGTATACGTGGAAATCTGGAAGAGTTCTTTGGCAAGCTTGGCGGGAGTGAGCCAACAGATCTATATCAGCGCATCCTTGATCAGATGGAGCAACCACTGTTGGAGCTTACTCTCAAACAGTGTGATGGCAACCAGTCCAGGGCAGCTAAAATGCTGGGGATTAACCGCAACACCCTAAAGAAAAAAATTGTGCAGCATGACATCAAGAGTAGTGGCAAATAACCGCGCCGCATCTTTTCTTAAACATCAAGGATAGAAGTAATGAAAATTAATCGTGCACTAATCAGTGTCTCCGACAAAACCGGAATTGTAGAGTTTGCCCAACAGCTAAGTCAGCACGGCATTGAGATTCTCTCTACTGGCGGAACAGCAAAACTACTCTCTGAAAACAGCATCAAGGTTACGGAGGTTTCAGACTACACAGGCTTTCCGGAGATGATGGACGGACGAGTCAAGACCCTGCATCCAAAAGTGCATGGTGGCCTGCTTGGACGTCGCGGAGTTGATGATGAGATCATGGCACAACATAAGATCCCGCCCATCGACATGGTTGTGGTTAATCTATACCCATTTGAACAGACGGTTGCCAACCCTGATTGTGATCTGGCAACTGCCATTGAGAATATCGATATTGGTGGCCCCACAATGCTCCGTGCAGCAGCCAAAAACAGTGCTGCTGTCACCGTTATTGTGGATGCTGACGACTACGATAGAGTCCTGCAAGAGATGAACAGTAGTGGCGGCACCGTCAGTGATGCAACCCGCTTTGATCTTGCGGTAAAAACATATGAACATACAGCGCACTATGACGGCGCCATTGCCAACTATCTTGGAAAAATCGGCAGTGATGGTGAAACATCCAATTTTCCACGTACCTTTAACAGTCAGTACATCAAAACCCAAGAGATGCGTTATGGTGAGAATCCTCACCAAAAGGCTGCCTTCTTTGTTGAGGCCAATGCTGCTGAGGGCTCAATTTCCACCGCTAAACAGATCCAGGGCAAAGAGCTCTCCTACAATAATATTGGGGACACCGATGCCGCTCTGGAGTGTGTCAAACAGTTTGACGAGTCACCTGCATGCGTAATCGTAAAACATGCCAACCCCTGCGGGGTTGCCTATGGCGAAAACCTGTTAGAGGCTTACGATCGCGCCTATGCAACAGACCCAGAGTCTGCCTTCGGGGGAATTATCGCCTTCAATCAACCTCTGGATGCGGAAGCTGCCAGAGCAATTATTGACCGTCAGTTTGTTGAGGTAATTATTGCCCCTGCAGTCTCTGATGAGGCTGTCGCAGTGGTAAGCGAGAAAAAGAATGTCCGTCTACTGATCTCCGGATCATGGGCCGATGAGCAGCAGCGACTTGATATGAAGCGGGTAAATGGCGGTCTATTGGTACAGGATGCAGATCTACTTCTTACCAATGAGGTAACGATTGCAACCAAACGCACTCCTACAGAACAGGAGATGAATGATCTTCTATTCAGCTGGAAGGTAGCCAAATTTGTTAAATCCAACGCTATTGTTTACGGCAAGAACAACATGACCATTGGTGTTGGAGCGGGTCAAATGAGCCGCATCAACTCTGCCCGTATTGCAGGAATCAAGGCTGAACATGCCGGTCTTGAGGTACCTGGATCTGTAATGGCATCTGATGCATTTTTCCCATTCAGAGATGGCATTGACGCAGCCAACGTAGCCGGGATTACTGCAGTCATTCAGCCCGGTGGGTCAATGCGTGATGATGAAGTTATTGCAGCAGCAGATGAGCATGGTATGGCGATGGTGTTTACCGGCATGCGTCACTTTAGACACTAAACAACCATAAAAGGTACTACAAAAAATGAAAGTATTGGTAATTGGAAGTGGTGGCCGTGAACATGCACTGGCCTGGAAGGCTGCTCAGAACCCAGAGGTTAAAGCTGTATATGTGGCTCCTGGAAATGCAGGTACCGCGCTTGAGAACAAGATAGAGAATGTTGCAATCGGTTCAGATGATATTGATGAACTGATTGCATTTGCCCAGAGAGAGTCCATAGACCTCACCATTGTAGGTCCGGAAGCGCCACTGGTACTCGGCGCAGTAGATCAATTCCAGGAACAGGGGTTGCGCTGCTTTGGGCCAAACAGAGGGGCTGCTCAATTAGAGGGGTCAAAATCATTTACCAAAGATTTCCTTGCTCGTCACAATATTCCTACGGCCGCCTATGGCAACTTTACTGATCTTGATGAGGCCCTGGAGTATCTACACAAGGTTGGTGCCCCTATTGTTATCAAGGCTGACGGTCTGGCTGCTGGCAAAGGGGTTATCCTGGCACAGACTGTTGAAGAGGCTGAGGCTGCTGTACGTGACATGTTGGCTGGAAATGCCTTTGGTGATGCCGGTCACAAGGTGGTAATTGAGGAGTTTCTATCTGGTGAAGAGGCAAGTTTTATTGTTATTGCCGACGGCAAGAATATTTTGCCAATGGCTACATCACAGGACCACAAGGCTCGAGACAATGGTGACAAGGGGCCGAACACTGGCGGCATGGGCGCCTACTCACCTGCACCTGTTGTTACCCAGGAGATATATGAGCGCGTTATGAAACAGGTCATTATCCCAACTGTTGAGGGAATGGCTGCAGAGGGCAACCCCTTTACCGGTTTTCTCTATGCCGGCCTGATGATTGATGAGGATGGCAACTCCAAGGTTCTGGAGTACAACGTCCGCTTTGGCGACCCCGAGACTCAACCAATCATGATGCGACTACAGTCCGATCTGGTATCGCTGTGCAATGCTGCCATTGACCATAAGCTTGATGAAATTGAGATGAAATGGGACCCTCGCCCATCTCTTGGGGTTGTGTTAGCCGCAGGAGGATATCCTGAAAACTACGAAAAAGGGGATTCAATTTCTGGCCTCCCCAAAGAGTCATTAAACGATCAGAAAGTATTCCACGCCGGTACCACTGAAAAAAATGGTGATATTGTGACAGCTGGTGGTCGCGTACTCTGTGCCTGTGCTCTTGGTGACAGCGTATCTGATGCTCAACAGAAGGCCTACTCTCTTGCCAGTCAGATTAAGTGGAACGGCATCTACTATCGAACTGACATTGGCTACCGTGCTATTGCACGTGAACTGCCGAACCAGTAACGCAGAGAGCCGCCCCCGCCCAATATGGCAAACATGGTAACAGCCATCTGAATTCCAACAACCTCGGCCAATACCCCTGCAGCAAGGCTGCCGATGGGTGCCATGCCCACAAATATTACGGAAAACAGAGACATTACCCTGCCCCTAAGGTGATCCTCTACTGCAACCTGAATCTGTGCATTGGTTGTTGCGATCACAGTTGTAACAGAGAATCCTGCCACAATAAGCAGAGGGGTAGCGAGCCATAACAGTTGAGGCCCCAGCAACAGGGCCTGAAAAATATTGCCACTCTGGGCAAATAATATAAGCGCAATTGCGGCCACCACTCCGGAGCGTGCTATTACGGGAGATAATGAAGTATCTCCTGTTCTACGCGCCAGATTAAGCGCCCCAATAACCGACCCAATACCTGCTGAAGAGAGCAAAAGACCGAGCATCTCCGGACCTCCACCAAACTGTCTGTCTGCAAAAACCGGCATCAGGACAATAAATGCTGTTCCCATCATGCTGACCGCTCCAACATGAACCAATGCAGCACGAATTCCAACATGATTCCAGGCGTAGGATACCCCCTCCTTCAACGCATCGAGGTTACCTGCACCTCTGATCTTTCCCGTTGATGTTGCCGGAAGACGCATCGTTAACAAGACAAATAGCAGCACAAAATAACTAATGCCATTTAATGCAAAAAGGTAGCCCTCGCTCCAGCTGAGCAACAATACACCTGCAACTGCAGGCCCTACGAAGCGAGCCATATTAAAGGCCCCGGAATTAAGACCAACGGCATTGGAGAGCTCATCTTTTGAGACCAATTCTGCCAGGAATGATTGACGCACCGGCATATCAATTGCCTGCGCCATCCCAAGAAAGAAGACAATAACCAGGATATGCCACACCTCAACCTGGCCGCTAATGGCCAGATAGGCCAATAGAAACGCCATCACCATGGCAAACCCCTGTGAACCAATCATCAGATGACGTCGTGAAACATGGTCTGCCAGAACCCCACCAAAAAGACCAAACAGTAGAACTGGAAGAAGCAGAGTGAAATTCACCAGACCCAGCATGAAGCTCGACTGGGTCAGACTGTAGACCAACCATGATTGCGCCACATTGGCCATCTGCGTTCCATGAAGAGATATCAACTGCCCGGCAAAATAGCGGCGGTAATTGGGGGTACGCAGAGAGCGAGTCAGATCATTCCACATAAAAAATAAGAAGACCCCCAGAGGAAGGGGGGACCTACGAAAGAAGGAGGAGGTTCTTTTTCGAAGGAAATCCTCTGAGGGTCTAGGCCGCCAATTATATTAGTATTCGCTGAAATAGTCAATCACTATCTCTGTTTTTTTCCTCTGCCATCACCTGATTGAGAGGTAGATCCTCATCTTTCAAAAAGCTGCGCCTTATTCCACAGCACCCCTTCGGGTGGGTATTTATGTACCAGAGAAACAGCCAGATAACGACCATTCCAGTACCAGCCACCACCAGCGCATCAGTTAGCGTTATTTCCATCGATCCCCCCAACCACTAATTATTAGTTTTTTTTATATGATCAACAATCAATCATAGATCCTAGCATATAAGATACGCCTGTTACTACATATAATTACAGGTAAATATCGTCAACTCTCGCCTCTTGTGCAAAAATGTCACATCCCATGAGAGCCAATCGCCTAAATAACCTGACCACCCAACAGATTGGATGGTTCTTGATCGTCTCCCTCACCCCCCTTTTTATTATGGGAGGAATCGCACTTTATCTTGCAAAACAGTCCATTGTAGATGAAATAATGCGTGACCTTACCTTTGTAGGCAGCATTCGTGAACATCAGGTACGTGACTTCTTCAGTGAACGAAAACAACACCTTCTAAACATCTCTCAGTCAGAACGGCTTGCCACACAACTTCTACGCTACGACAGAACCCACAAACTTTATAGAGATGATGCGAGAAAACAGTTCATACCACTGCCCTCTCCTGACATGCTTTCATCAAACCCGACAAATCTGAGCGCTAAAAACAGCACTTTTCTCTCTCTGATCCAGCAGTGGGGGCTAAAGAACATGGTTATGATATCCACTGATGGAGAGATCCTGCTGGATCTGCAACACCATGAGTCACATGACATCACCCTGCTGGATGAGTTCTACATGAACTCGGTTCTGACAAAAAGCTTCCAGGAGGTCATCTCTACACAATCTATCTCAAAACCTTACCACGCATACTATGAGCCATACGAACGGTTCACCACCTTTATAGCCACCCCTGTCAACATTCAGGGAGAGATGGTTGGGGTTATTGCGGCAGAGATAGATATGGATCGTCTTATAAACATTCTCACCATAAAAGGTGGCACAGAAAAACATAACGATAGCGAACTGCTACTTGCCACAAAAAATGAGCATGGTGTATCCATCCTCAATCTTGGCTGGGAGACTCCACAGCCAACTGATGACTGCATCTCGTTTCGCAGCAACAACCTGGATAGTCTACCAATGATTCAGGCGCTGCAAGGAAAACGTGGGGCAGGCTGGAACATTGATACTGCATGTAAGCCAATTCTGGTTAGCTGGCAACCACTGGATGAGCTGAATCTTGGAATGACCATTTTTAAGACGGAGGATGCAGCTCTTGCCACCATTGAACAACTTAGAAATATTCTGTTCCAGACAGGCCTTGTGGCTGCCATGTTCGCTCTGCTACTCGCTATCATCATCTCTCTTACCCTGACCCGTCCAATTCTCAGACTGACACGTATCACCCACAATGTCGCAGAGGGTGAGAGGGTACGCTATGCACTGGAACAGTTCCCAAAAACTGTGAGGATAAATGAGATAAGAGAACTTGCGGAATCCATCCGCAAGATGCTCGCCACAATTGACAACACTACCCAGGACCTCCAGGAGCACAAGGACAATCTTGAGCACCACGTTTACTATAGAACAGCAGCCCTGAAAAAAAGTCAGGAAAAGGCCGAGGATGCCAGCCGCAGCAAGAGTGAATTCCTGGCCAAGATGAGCCATGAGATTCGCACTCCAATGAACGGAATTGTAGGTATCTCTGAACTTCTTCTGGAGACCCCTCTGAACACCCAACAGCAACGGTATGTAGACTCTCTGAATATATCCAGCCATCACCTCTCCGAGCTTCTTAGCAACATACTGGACTTCTCGAAAATTGAGGCAAAAAAATTCACCCTGCACATGGTCCCATTTTCTCTCACCAATATAGCCGAACAGATTAATGCCATTGTAAAAATTGACGCTGACAACAAGGCACTTACCTATCTCCACTATATTGACCCGGAGATCCCTGACCACCTGACTGGAGACCCCAAGGTTTTACGTCAGATCCTGCTGAATCTGCTGAGTAACGCCATCAAATATACCAATGAAGGTGAGGTCTCACTTACAATTTTGCTGGAGATCAGTGGAGAAAACGAGATCACACTGAGAATTCAGGTCAGTGACTCAGGAATAGGGGTGCCTGAGGATAAACTGCCTGGCATATTCAGTGCGTTCGACAGGTTACATGAGACCAGCACCGATAGCCCATCTGGTACCGGGCTTGGTCTTGCTATAACAAAATCTCTGGTTGAGCAGGCTGGTGGGGAGATATGGGTACAGAGCACTGAAGATCATGGCAGCGACTTCTTTGTTCTGCTACCACTAAAGATTGCTACTGAAGATATTGAGTCTGACACCGCTGCCGCCGCAACCTACACGACCAACAAAGAGTACTCTATACTTATTGCAGATGATTCAGAGATTAATCGTCTTGTGATTGAGAACTACCTCGCCAGCCCAAACTATAAAACCATATCCACTCGTGATGGCAGGGAAGCTGTTGATGCCTATAAAAAAGGTGGCATAGATCTTGTTCTGATGGACCTTAGAATGCCTGCACTTAATGGATTTGAGGCAACCAGGGAAATTCGCGCTTTTGAACACTCCAGCAATCTTGTCCCGGTTCCGATTGTGGCAATGACAGCAGATGTGCTGGATAAAACCAGAGAGCGCGCGTTTAAGAGTGGCTGTAGCCACTGGTTGCCAAAACCTGCGTCCAAGGATCAACTGCTACTGATGGTTCGTCACGCACTCAGCCCATCAAGAGAGAGGGATGAGGACAAAACCACTAATGTTGAGCCATCAACAGACAAGAGAGAGCTGATATCACTATTCCTTGATGATAGTGACAATAAATTACAGGCACTACATGAACAACTACGGCAGAGAGAGTGGAAAGATCTGACCGAAACTGCCCATGCAATCAAGGGTAATGCCCTTATTCTTGGTTTTGGCAGCATAGCCGACATTGCTGCAGAGATAGAGAAACAGGCGGAACAGCAAGAGCCTGATACAATAGCAGTCCTACTGAATCAGATCATGGAACAGATCATGGATATGCGGCAATCGTGAAAAAGATACGGGTTATTCTTGTAGATGATCAGCCCCTGATACGTGAGGCACTGCGTAGCTTTTTATCATCTTCTGAAGAGATTGAGATTGCAGGAACGGCTGAAAGCGGGGCTGAGGTCCTGGAGATGATTCAGACCATTACCCCAGACGTGATTATTATGGATGTGCGCATGCCAGACATGGATGGAATTGAGACAACCATCAAGATCCATAAACAATTTCCTGATCTACTGATAATAGGGCTAAGCAGTATCTCTGATAAATACAGGGCTACAGAGATGCTGCAGATGGGTGCAAGCGGATATCTGACAAAAGATACGCCCCCTGCAGAGATGGTAAAGGCCATCCGTACAGTTATAGATGGATCTCCATACATAAGCAGATCAATCTTCTCGGATGAGCTGGAGCAAGGTGAGTCAGTAGAGCAGGCAATAGAGGATATCTCAGCAAAACTGCTCACCTCACGAGAAAAGGATGTACTGCGCGCATTGGCAGGGGGGTTGACCAACCACAAGATTGCAGAAAAACTTTTCGTTAGCTCCCGCACTATAGAAAAGCATCGCCAGAACATAATGAAAAAACTCGATCTCCAGAATGGGGTGGAAATGGTTGCTTACGCGTATCGGGCTGGAATTGTCAGTGAATAACGACCATATTAAACAAAATACGTAGAACTACGTATTTACTGCAACAACAGATATAACTTAACCTCTTTCAATATGGAAAGAGGAGAAAAAACAACAAGATCTAATATCTCATTCGAGATAATACTCTCAACAACAACCGGTATTCTCTATGGTTTTGGAATAGCCATCATCATTCTATTTGTGGTTTTAATGTCAACAGACCAGGAGACAATATCCTCGGTCAGCAATATCCTGTTTGGAATATAGGCAACCAAGCCCCATGCAACTGGCACATACTCAAATCAAGGGTGATCCGTCAATCAGACAACAGCTTTTTATGCAGACCAGAACCGTCAGCAGCATGGAGCAGCAAATTGATCCGTTAAACCGTCTGATTGAAAAACTTTTTCTTGAAAAAGGGGCATTTCATATACAACTGAAGTACTCCAGTTCGGCCACAACACTCTGGTTCAACGATCAGCCGTATCATGACCGGCTGACAACCATCGAGCAGATAATGTCACCAAGCTTTATGGGCTCCATCAGAAGCCAACCATTCTCTCCAATCTCAACAACCCCAAAAGAACAGATCATGCCTGTGCTGGAGCTCTTTAAATCTCTTCGTCTGGCAGACGAGAATGCCTATCTGCGGTGTGGATCACTAAATATTGTGACCGGTATGGTAGAGCTCAACTTCTCCTGTGATAGCACACACTACCTTACCGTTCCGGAGTTTCTGAGAAGAAACATCTCATTCTGGGTTAACGGCAGTGACGATTATTACACTCCTGATCACCAAACGACACCCATAACCTCAGCTGTAGCCTGAAAAAGCCCCTGAACACCTCATAGACAAGATTTTTTTGTCCCGCACAAAAAAATGGATTACTATGGGCGGCCAACACTAAATAAAAACAACTGAGAGGAGTCAGTGTAATCATGAAAAAACTTGTTCAATTACTGCTTGTGGCCACATTCACCATGACTGCAGGTCAGGCTTCTGCATTTGAGTTCAAAGACATGTACGTTGCTACCGACATTGAGGAGGGGATCACTGCAGAGGAGGTTGATGAGTCAATCAAACAGCTTTCAATCAGTGAAGGTATTCTTCATGTTGCTATGTTCCCGCTATCCAAGCAGGTTACAAAAGTAACCGGCAAACCTTATCGTCACCTAAGCATTCACAATATCTGTGACGCCAAAACAGCTGCTGTCTTGGCCGACGTCTCTGATGCCTTTGTAATTGTGATGCCGTGTCGAATTGCTGTGGTTGAGGGGAAAGATGGCAAGATCAGAATGTGGAGCATGAACCCTGCCATGATCACAGCCATGGAGATGCCCCCTGAGGCAAAAGCGATGGCTCAGGAGGTTGCTGACAAAATTAACAACATTATCGAGGGTGCAGCAGAGGGGGCTTTCTAGCAGAGAGCACTTCGATTCTTAAACAAAAAAAACCGCTCAGCTCGAGCGGTTTTTTTGTTTTGAAGGAGTAACCAAATCAGGCTGAGCCAAACCAGAAACTTTCATCCATCTCCATAAACTCCTCATATGGGAGATAGTGAGAGCCGTCACAAGAGAAATTGAGGGCAACAATACCATTGATAATATTGAGTGAGCCAGCACGCAGATAGATGGTCTCATCCACCTCTCGCAACCATTTGAAACGCTCAAGAATCTCCCGCACCATATTCTGTGGAACCAGTGCATCCTCTGGATATGACCTCAATGGATAGGCCAGGCATACGGAAGGGTTAAGGATCTCATCCAGCACATGGACACGATACCTATATGGATCATCATAGATCCAGAGTGTTGCCCGTGAACTGGAGAAGTGCAGTTTTGCATGAAAAATCCCACGCTCAACTATCAACTCATCAATCGTTGCCAATACATCATCTATTCGCTCATCCATCGGGCTGGTTGCCCTGCTCTGCATAAAGAGGGTGTCACGAATTGATGGATCCCCCTTTACCTGCATCCAGATTCTGCGATCCTCCGAGGGTTGATCAATCTCCGGAAGCATGCTTAGCTCAAAGTCGGCACAAACAAACCCCTTAGCCTCACTACCATCCCTAACCAGCTGTACAGCGGTAATCAGGCTACGGCGGTTGGTCTGACTAATATAGACATCCGAGAGAAAGAATCCACTACTGGGAACCACTTTGGAGATATATGGGCGCTCCGAAAGATCCTGCCCAACCCGGCCCTCATCAAATTTGCCATCGGCAAAAACATTGGAGCTCAGCTGCACTCCATCCACATCCACAATATAGAGCAGACGACATGCGGGGGCATCATCACAATTATCGTAGGCATCATGCAACACTTGATCAAGCTCTCTGCGATCACCCCAACCCTTGGCGCAGCGTTTGGCAAGACGTCCCATGAAGTCACCCAGGTGATTTTCAAGCAGGCGCTTTCTTGATTGAATTGTCTCTGTAAATGTATTCATCCGCTCCCTATCCTCAACCGCTATACTATATCGCAATAGTCAGGAATAAATTACAAAATATAGATGAATAGTGAAGATACCCTGAGACTGGACAAATGGTTATGGGCGGCCCGTTTCTTCAAGACCAGGCGTCTGGCAACTGATGCAATATCTGGCGGAAAAGTTCACCTAAACGGTAACCGCATCAAACCATCACGTATGGTAAAGCCTGGGGACCAGCTGCAGATTTTACGTGGCGAGACCCGTTTTGAGGTAGAGGTTATCAAGATAACCCGCCATCGTCGCCCTGCCAGTGAGGCCCAGCAACTCTACCAGGAGAGCGCAGGAAGCCTGAAAGCAAGGTTGGAAATTGTGGAACAGAAGAGGCTGGAGGCCCACTCCAGAGCCAATCGCGTGCGTCGACCAGACAAACGTCAGCGTCGCAAGTTAATGGAGATCAAGAATCGAATGTAACTTACCCTTATGATGATGGGCGAGCAGCACGCTTGCGCTCATTCTCGGTAAGCATCTTCTTGCGCAGACGAATCGACGCGGGGGTAACCTCCACCAACTCATCATCATTAATAAATTCCAGTGCCTGCTCCAGTGTCATCTTGATGGGTGGAGAGAGGATCAGATTTTCATCTGTACCTGCTGCACGGACATTGGTTAACTGTTTGGCCTTGAGTGGGTTAACTACAAGATCATTATCGCGAGAGTGAATACCAATCAACATTCCCTCATACACATCCTCTGCATGACCAATAAACAGCCTTCCCCGCTCCTGCAGGTTGAATAGTGCGTATGCAAGAGCCTTGCCCTTGTCCTTGGATATAAGTACACCGTTATGGCGTTCACCAATCTTTCCCTCAACTCTTGGGCCATAATGGTCGAAGGTATGGTAAATAAGTCCAGTACCAGATGTAGCAGTAAGAAACTCTGTACGGAACCCAATCAATCCCCTTGATGGGATCGTATAGTCCATCCTGATACGCCCTTTGCCATCAGGCACCATATCTGTCAGCTCACCCTTGCGCTCACCCAGCTTCTCCATAACAGAGCCCTGGTGATCCTCCTCTACATCTACAGTAAGGCTCTCGTACGGCTCACTTACCACCCCATCTATCTCCCGAATAATAACCTCGGGACGAGATATGCCAAGCTCATACCCCTCACGTCGCATATTTTCAATCAGAATGGAGAGGTGCAACTCTCCTCTGCCTGAGACTCTAAATTTGTCAGGGTCATCACCCTCATCAACCCGCAGGGCTACATTGTGAATCAACTCCTGCTGCAGACGTTCGCGAATATTTCTACTGGTGACAAACTTACCTTCCAGCCCCGCAAACGGAGAATTGTTGACCTGAAAGGTCATGCTCAATGTTGGTTCATCAACGGTTAATGGAGGCAGCGCCTCAACCATATTTGGGTCACAGATGGTATCTGATATCTGCAGACCATCAATACCGGTAAAGGCTATGATATCCCCCGCAGTTGCCTTCTCCACCTCAACCCTCTCAAGCCCATGAAAACCAAGGATCTGTAACATCCGTCCACTCCTCTTGGTACCATCAACAGAGAGAATGGTGACTGCGGAGTTGGTTGTGACACTGCCACGCTCTATCCTGCCCACTCCGATCACCCCAACATAGCTGGAGTAGTCCAGCGCACTGATCTGCATGCGGAAGGGTCCGTCCATATCCACCTCTGGCACGGGGACATTTTCTATTATCGACTCAAATAGTGGCGTCATATCTCCATCTCGCGCCTCCACATCGAGACTGGCAAACCCCTGTAGTGCCGAGGCATAAACCACAGGGAAATCAAGCTGTTCATCGGTTGCCCCCAACCTGTCAAACAGATCAAAAGTTTGGTCTACGGCCCAATCTGGACGGGATCCTGGACGGTCGACCTTGTTCACCACAACCACAGGGCAGAGCCCTTGTGCCAATGCTTTCTGGGTTACAAAACGAGTTTGGGGCATAGGCCCCTCCACCGCATCAACCAACAACAACACAGAGTCAACCATTGAGAGAACCCGCTCCACCTCTCCACCAAAATCGGCATGCCCCGGAGTGTCAACGATATTGATCCGGTACGTCCCTGTACCGTCCCCCTTCGCGGTCGCCTTGTGCTCCCGACGGTCATTCCACCGAATAGCTGTATTCTTGGAGAGGATAGTTATACCGCGCTCTTTCTCCAGATCATTGGAATCCATAACGCGTTCTTCAGCCTCTCCACGCACCTCCAGTGTTCCAGACTGTTGAAGCAGTTGATCAACCAGGGTGGTTTTCCCGTGGTCGACGTGAGCTATGATTGCGACATTGCGCAGATTTTCAATGGAGTTTGACATCAAACGGCACCAGATATGTGTGGAATAAGAAGCAGCTGGCGCCTATAAAAAATGACTTTTTAGAAGTGCCGTCAGGATAAACGATCAATTATACTATGAATCATGAACCTGCCACCAAATTTCAGCAAAGCCCCTGGCGCATGGGAACAGCAGTTACAGCGCAGATGGAACAATCCGCTATTCTCCAAAGAGTCTCAACAGGTAGTACAACATCAGGTTGTGGGGGCGCGTGAACTCGACAAAAGCGAACAAAAACAGTTTCTGCATCAATTTAAAAAGGTGGTGGAGAAGGTTTCGAAACTTCCTGAACGTGCAGACACCGAGCTACTGCTTGAACTTCTTCCAGAACTGGATAAGTGCTACACAGACTGTATGGTGCTGGGTGCTCCCCTCCCAAAAGAGAGACAGGCCCTCTCCCGCCTTATCACTCTATTTGAACAGACACTGATGAGGCATGCCGGAACAGACAATACATTTCTTGAGCAGTTAAAACAGGAACAGTCCGCCAGAAAAATTCACCATCATGCCCTGCAGAACCCGATCATCGCAGCCATGATGAGAGACGAGAGCCCTATATCAAATCACGAATTACCGGCAACCATACTCTCCGCGGAACCATCAATGGTTGAGGATGTGCTTGCATTCCTGGATCAGAAACAGATTCGGTCACTCCTGGAACATGCTACAGAGATAATATTGTCCGCAGAAAAAGATGGGGCAACACTTCCTGCCAGCGCCCTGGAGGTGCAAGAGCTTCTAAACAGAGCTACTTCTTCTGCATGATGACTCGGCTCGCTACCCCCTTGTCAGCCATTTTTCCATTTATCTTTTCTTGCAACTCAACAGCCTCCTCTTTATTCCCATAGGCTCCTAAACGAATTCGATAAAGCACTCTACCAGCCAGCTCCTGTCTCTTGAGGAAAACACTCTTAAATCCCGATTTTTTTACTGTACTCAACATGCTGTAGGCATCTCTCTTCTTTGACTCAGGGTATGTTGCCACCTGCACAACCCACCCCTCTGCACTTTTGCCAAGCAGAGAGCTTTTGCCACGTGACTTTTTCTTTTTGCTTTTTACTGCATTGGAGGATGTCCCCTGTTTCATGTACTGCTCTGCAACCTTGACCTGCTCCAGATCATCCAGAACCTGCTTCATGGACACAACTTTCTGCTTTAGTTTGCTATATCTCTTAACCTTATCTGCTGATTTACCCTTTTTCTCTCTGTACTCCTTCAAGCTCTTCTCGACAGCAGAAACATCCCCCTTCTCCAAATCTTTTTCTGCCCGATCAAGAATTGCAGCCTCAGCCTTTTTTCTCTTCTCAAGCTTCTTTCTCTTCTCTTCCCTGGCTTGCAGCTCTGCCTGCTGTTTCGCCTTTAGTTCAGCTGCTCTCTCGGCTTCCTCTCTGGCTGCTTTCTCTGTAGCAAGACGTGCCTTCTCAGCCTCTTCGGCAGCCAATCTCTCAGCCTCCTCCCTGGCATCTTTTTCAGCCTGCAGACGTTTCTCCTCAAGTTCTGCTGCCGCTATCTGTCTGGCTCTCTCCTCCTCTTCTCTCTTTTGAGCCTCTTTGATCTCCCGCTCCTCCGCAAGCTGCTGTTGGTGTGTCAGCTGCACAGCCCCTCTCTCTACAATCTCAACATCCTGGAGGCTACCTTTCTCAACTCTTATCCTGTAAAGGAAACGGCCCCCACCCTTGGGCAGCTTGTCCCTGTAAGTCTCTACTCCTGATGCCACTCTGGAGCGCAGTTGCCACGACCTTCCGCCATCACTGGAACGGTCGATACGGTAGATACTCCCCGGAATTCCTCCATCCCTCCAGGTTACGATCATCTCTGTCGATGAGCTGCCCTGTGTTATCTCCAGATTTGTAGGCACAGCACCCACTCGCTGCTTGTTACCAGCAACCTCCTGGGCTACTGATGAGGTTCGTTTGGTAATCTCATTCAGGGTTGCATTCTGACATCCCACCAATAGCAGTGAGGTCGCCCCGATGGTTATGATTAGTTTTACTGTCAACACAACTTGCTTCACAATTCCCGCTCCCTTCCAGACCACAAGGAAATTCCCTGTTTTTAAGACCACAAGACTACAATAAGATTGGGGATATTACAAAACACCCATCCCTTCTCCTAACCCCCCCTTCCATTGAGTGTTTGCAGAAACCCATTAACAAATCAAGAACTCAAAAATTACCCTGTAACCAGCTGAATATTAATGTCTATTAATACTCTTATTGTTGAAATCAATTGTTGCATCAACATCTTTTATTATGGAGAATAGCGATTCGTTCGAATTTGTTTTGCGAACAGTTTATGGCTAACTGATCACCACATGGTAAGAAGTTAGTGAGATTGAATTACAACAAAATGATCATCAAATGAGGGAGGATCAATCAATGCAACTAAAAACGTTTGCAATCTCGGCTCTTGCTGCTGCTCTTGTAGCTGGCTGTGCCACACAACCACCCGCAGAGGAGAAAGCTGCTGCCGCACCGGCTAAAGCTGCCGCTAAAGCACCAGCCAAACCAAAGCCTAAACCAAAGGTAATATCTGGTGCCTCCGGTACCATGCTTGCCAGCACCTGTGAAGGCTGCCACGGTACAGACGGCAACAGTAACGGTCCTGCTACACCAACAATTGCCGGAATGTCTGAGGATTACCTGATAGAGGCAATGGAGGAGTTCCGTGATGGTGACACCAAGTCAACCATTATGGGGCGTGTAGCCAAGGGCTATACTGACGGAGAAATCGAGGCGATGTCTGCCTACTTCGCAGAGATCGGATATGTGGGTGCTTCCCAGAGTGCCGATGCAGCTACTGTTGCCATGGGTGAAAAGCTACATAGCAAGTACTGTGAGAAGTGTCACCATGACGGTGGATCTGATGCATCTGACGACTCTGGAATTCTTGCTGGACAGTGGACTCCATACCTTCACTACACGCTTCAGGACTTTGCCAGCGGTGATCGTGCAATTAGTCGCAAGATGAAGAAGAAGATGGATCAACTTGTCGCGGCAGAGGGGCAGGCCGGTCTGGATGCAATCATCACCTACTACGGCAGCCAGAATTAAGGAGGAGAACATACAATGAGTAACAAAAAACAATTCAACCGCAGAGACTTTCTAAAGGTTTCCGGTGGTACCGTCGGAGCTGCTGCCGCAGGCTTCACTTTCTACACTCCATCAGCATCTGCTGCCAAGGGACGTGTTGTTGTAGTCGGTGGCGGTATGGGTGGTGCAACTGCAGCCCGCTACATCAAGAAGGCAGACCCTGCTATTGATGTGACTCTGGTTGAAGCCAATGCAACCTACCACACCTGTTTTATGAGTAACTTCGTAGTAACCGGACACCGTGAGCTGGACTATCTTGCACACGGTTATGCTGGACTGGCTGCCGAGGGAATCAACATTGTTATCGACACCGTAATCGGCATTGATGATAACGCAGTCAAGACCCGTGGTGGAAAAACACTTCCGTTTGACCGCTGTGTAGTCTCCCCAGGAGTAAGCTTCAAGTTTGCCGAAGGGCATAGTGAAGAAGTTGCCAACACCTCAATCACTCATGCATGGAAGGCTGGCAAGCAGACTCAACTGCTACGCAACCAGCTTGAGGCGATGAAAGATGGCGGTACTGTCGTCATCGGTGCTCCACGCAACCCTTTCCGTTGCCCTCCTGGACCTTATGAGCGCACCAGCCTGATTGCTGGCTACCTCAAGAAGCACAAGCCAAAATCAAAGATTATTGTTCTTGATCCAAAGGACAAGTTCTCCAAGTTTGGCCTCTTTATGGAGGGGTGGAAAACCCACTACGGATACGGAACTGATGATTCACTGATCACCTGGGTCAAGAATGCGGAGGGTGGCGCCATTGAAGAGGTTGATGCTGCAGGAATGACTGTCTCTGCAGAGATCGAGGATTTCAAGGGTGACGTAATCAACATCATTCCTGACCAGAAGGCGGGTGCTCTTGCATTCACTGCCGGTCTGGTTGATGACTCTGGCTGGGCTCCAGTTGATTTGAAAAGCTTCGAATCAACTCTCCGTCCAAATATCCATGTTATTGGTGATGCAAGTCAGGCCAAGGGTATGCCGAAGTCAGGCTATGCTGCCTCGTCCGAGGCTAAGGTCTGTGCTGACGCAGTTGTCTCTGCCATTAATGGCCATGCACAAGGTGTGCCTGCATACGTTAACACCTGTTACAGCGTTATCTCCTTTGAACCAAAGGATGGAATCTCTGTGGCAGCGATCTACAAGCTGCGCGAGGATGGCTCCAAAATCCAGAAGATGTCTGGTGGCCTAACTCCAAGCGGTGACAAGCGTAACGCTGCCAACCGTGCTCGTGAGGTCGACTATGCATTGAGCTGGTATGAGAATATCACCTCAAATACATTTGCTGACTAAGGCAAATTAGAGCCAATAAAAACCCCGGGAGCTTGCAGCTTTCGGGGTTTTTTTATCTCTTCGATTTACTGGCTCCACCCTCTTCGACGAAACTGCAAAACCATCTCATCCGTTATATCGGTCCCGTAACAGAGTGGCCCTGCAGTGCCTTGTGGTGTCCAGCTCCACACACTTCGTCCCCCACAGCGCCTGGTTTTACATTTATTGCCACAAAATGAGCGCCTCTTTTTTATCTCTACACTGTATGGACATGGGCAACTCCCTGGAAATCCAGTGAGATATTCTGTTATCAACAAGTGACGGATCTCCTCATCACTCAACACAGAAGTGACCCCAAAACTTCCTGGGTGATATAACAACAGCATAGCCACTATTAGATAGAGTCTCTTCATACTTGTTAAATGGTATCAGATTAGGAAATCTCTGGTTAAGTCACTTCCCCCACACCCCCATCCCGTTAAGCTTTTTCAGAGACTCCTTAGGCTATATGGCCAGACATTAAAAAGCCGACCAGGAAAACCTGGTCGGCCTTTACAAACAACCTATTGTCGTACTGTACTTACTGTGCAGTAGGTGCAGCTGGAGCTGGAGCACGTGGTGCAACAGCAGGAGCTGGATAGTAAGGACTAGGAGCATATCCGCGAGGGGCATAACCATAACCACCATAACGGTAGTAATCATCATCATCGTCGTTATCCCACTCGTCCATCATCTCTTCCATCCAGTACATTGGAGTCCACTCTGGCCAATCATTGTCATCATAACCATTGTTCCAGCCATTGTTATTACTTCCAAACCAACCGGCACTTGCAACACTTGAAGCCATTATAGCGGCAGCAGTGATAACCGAAAATGCAATCTTTTTCATGATAAATCTCCTAAAATTCAACAAAAATTTTATAAACCGTAACCAACCTGTTATTGACTATACTATAATTTTATTGAATATTCAAGCTTTATTGGCAAAAACAGCAGAAAAACGCCTCTACCCAGGCTGTTACAGCGATAAATTGCCCCTCAAAACATTGCGATTTTGGTCCTACCTCCGTATAATGCGCGGCTCTTCTCTGAAAACAGTGCCTATTTTAAGCCCTGTAGAGACAAGTTTTTAACCCGACCCCAGAGACAAAATACAACCGGGGTCAACAAGGATATAGCCAGAATGCCAAGTATACGAGTAAGGGAAAACGAGAATTTTGATTACGCACTGCGCCGCTTCAAACGTGCTGTCGAGAAGGCAGGCACGGTTGCAGAAGCTCGTGAACGTGAGTTCTATGAGAAACCTACGCAAGTTCGTAAACGCAAATCTGCAGCTGCTGTAAAACGCACCCAGAAGCGTGTCTCTCGTGAGCGTAGCACCATGCGTCGCAATCGCGGCCTACTCTCGCGCTAACCTGCTGCTCACCCCACCCACAAAACTAACGTGCCTACTCTCGACAAGATCAATTCAAGTGTCAAGGATGCGATGCGCTCCAGGGATAAGGATCGACTCAAGACCCTGAGACTGATTACCTCAACTGTAAAACAGATTGAGGTAGATGAGAGAATTGAGGTAGATGAAGAGAGACTTCTTACTGTGCTCGACAAGATGGTCAAGCAGCGCAGAGATGCCCTCTCCCAGTTTGAATCTGCAGGTCGCCAGGATCTGGCAGATATCGAGACCGCAGAAATCACCATTATTCAGGAATTTATGCCTGAGCAGCTGAGTGATAGCGAAATTGACGAGATGATAAAACAGGCCATTGCTGAAACGGGCGCATCCTCCATGAAAGAGATGGGCAAGGTGATGGGTATTATTCGTCCAAAGGCGCAGGGGCGTGCCGATATGGGCCAACTCAGCGGCAAGATCAAGGCCCAACTAAGCTAGATTACCAGTTGGTTTTCAACTGGCTCCACTATGTTATTCTCCCCGCATGGCTGGCAGAATCCCCTCTACATTTATAGATGAACTACTATCACGTATCGATATTATCGATGTAATTGATACTCGCGTTCCATTGGTCAAAAAAGGGCGTGAATTCCAGGCCTGCTGCCCATTTCACCACGAAAAGACCCCCTCCTTTACCGTAAGCCCAACCAAGCAGTTCTACCACTGCTTTGGCTGTGGCGCTCACGGAACCGCCGTTGGATTCCTGATGGAGTACGAAAATATGCCATTCCCGGAGGCTATCGAAGACCTTGCCTCCCAGGCAGGACTTGAGGTGCCTCGTGAGGATGACGGAGAGAAGCCTAGAGAGAACCTAACGCCCCTCTTCAACCTTATGGAGAGGGCTGGCGAGTGGTACAGAAAACAGCTCAAGGATCACCCTCAGGCCGACAAAGCCATTCAATATCTAAAACAGCGTGGACTTAGTGGAGAGATTGCTGCCAGCTACGGCCTGGGTTTTGCCCCGGATGGATGGAGCAATATTCATGACGCGCTGACAGATGACCACGACAAGATAACAACCCAACAGATGACAAGAACCGGGCTGTTAATCGAGAAAGATAAGGGTGGCCATTACGATCGTTTCAGAAACCGCATCATCTTTCCAATCCATGACAGTCGCGGCAGAATTATTGGCTTTGGTGGCCGCGTTCTGGGAGACGAAAAACCAAAATATCTGAACTCTCCGGAGAGCCCACTATTCCACAAGGGACAGGAGCTCTACGGCCTGTATCAGGCACGCAAAAATGTCCGCAATCTCAAACATATCCTGGTTGTTGAAGGTTATATGGACGTGGTGGCACTAGCCCAATTCGGTATCCACTACAGCGTAGCAACCTTGGGAACCGCGACCACCACAGACCACCTTAACCAACTATTTCGTACAGTTACCCAGGTGCTCTTCTGCTTTGACGGTGATCGTGCTGGTCGCGATGCCGCCCGCAAGGCGATGAATACCGCCATACCTTTGATGCGTGACGGCAGAGAGATTCATTTTATGTTTCTTCCTGATGGCGAGGACCCTGACTCCCTGGTTCGTAAAGAGGGGACCAAACAATTTGAACAGCGCATCAGCCAGGCTGTTCCGCTATCTGAACTATTCTTCTCACAGCTTAAAGAGGAGGCCAATCCTGACACCATTGATGGGCGGGCACGGCTAGTCTCTCTTGCACGCCCAAAGCTCTCAAGGCTGCCGGCCGGAATGTTTCGTGAAATGATGTTCAAGAGACTTTCCAGTATGGTAGAGATGGATGAAGATGCAGTTGCCAGCCACCTGCTTGACTCCCATGCTGCAAAACCTGCATCACGAGAACCGACAACAGAGCCTGCCAGGGCTGGTCAGGCCCCATCTCCCGTCCGCATCGCACTATCCATCCTGTTGCACCAACCAGGACTGATTAAAATTGCTGCCGAAACCAGCCCTATAAAAGGTGTAGAGACCCCGGGAATAGGTCTGCTTACTCGGGTCATGGAAACATTACAAAAAAACCCGGATATATCATCAGCTGCGCTTCTGGAGAGGTGGAGAGACCGAGAGGACGAGGAGATCCTCCACAAGGTGGCTCAGTGGGACCCGGCAATTCCTGATGATGGTGTAGAGAGTGAACTAAAAGGTGCACTAAAGAATTTGCACGAACTGCGTCGAGGGCAGAGAACAGATAAACTGCTAAAAAAATCTGCTCAAGAGCCACTATCCCCCACAGAGAAACAGGAACTTCAAGAACTTCTCAGTGCCAACTAAGCCCCGATTATTAGTTGGTGACTAAACCCTTTAAGTTAGTGTAAAATGCGCGGTTCGTTTCGAGCTGAATAATAGATAAAATTACGCCACGAATGTCTCCGGACATTCCAGCTAATATCAGGATAACAACCTCACCAACGTGGTCGCGACAAGCATGGCTGAACCAAAGAAAAAAGAAACCGAAGAAAACGAAATCAAGAATCTGATTGCCAAAGGAAAGGAGCAAGGATACCTGACCTATGGCGAGATTAACGACCTTCTTCCGGACAAAATCACTGACAGTGAAGAGATTGAAAATGTAATCAGCGTAATCAACTCTATGGGTATCAAGGTGCTTGAAAAGGCCCCTGATGCAGAAAATATGCTGATTACCGGTAACGGCGGAAACTCGAATGATGATACTGATGAAGAGGCTGCCGCAGAGGCTGCCTCGGTACTGCTCTCTGCCGAGAATGAGGCAGGCCGCACCACTGACCCTGTACGGATGTACATGCGTGAGATGGGGTCTGTCGAACTACTGACTCGTGAGGGCGAAATTGTAATCGCCAAGCGTATTGAGGGTGGAATGCGCCAGATGATGAATGCTCTGGCTCTCTACCCAAATACCGTAGACGAACTTCTCAAAGAGCTCGATAGAATCAATAAGAGTGAAATTGAGCTTGGGGCTGTTATCACTGGGCTATGCGACTACTGCCCGGAACCACCTAAACCTGTAATTCCTGGCAGCAACACCTCAGGAGAGAAAAAAGAAGAAGAGGGATTTACTGGCCCACCACCAGAGATGATGTCTGGGCGCCTGCAAACTATTGCTGATCTCTCCAAAAAACTAAAACGCTCAGAGAAGCGTAATGGCATGGAGCATGAAAGAACCGACGCACTACGTAGCCAGATTGCTGACCAGTTCATGCAGTGCAAACTTGTTCCCAAACTGCTGGAGCGTATGGTTGTCGACATTCGTAGCTCCATGGAAAAAGTTCGTGGTAGCGAACGCATCGTCATGAATCTGGCGGTTGAGCGTGCCGGAATGCCTCGCAGGGATTTCATCACCTCTTTTCCAAAAAATGAGACTAATCTGGAGTGGCTTGACAAGCAGATTGCCGCCAAGAAGAAACATTCTGCTCCACTCAAACGGTTCTCTAGAGATATTCTCCGGGCCCAGAAAAAACTGCTTAAGGTTGAGGATGAGTGCGGTATCTCCATCACCCGCTTGAAAGAGATCAACCGAATGATGTCGATTGGTGAAGGCAAGGCACGTCGTGCCAAAAAAGAGATGATTGAGGCCAATCTGCGCCTGGTAATCTCAATTGCCAAAAAATATACCAACCGCGGACTACAGTTCCTTGACCTGATCCAGGAGGGCAATATCGGCCTGATGAAGGCCGTTGACAAGTTCGAGTATCGTCGAGGCTTCAAGTTCTCAACCTATGCAACCTGGTGGATTCGCCAGGCTATCACCCGCTCCATTGCAGATCAGGCACGTACCATTCGTATTCCGGTACACATGATTGAGACAATCAATAAACTCAATCGAATCCAGCGTCAGCTACTTCAAGAGATGGGACGTGAACCAACTCCTGAGGAGCTGTCAGAAAAGATGGAGATCCCGGAAGACAAGATCCGCAAGGTTCTCAAGATTGCCAAAGAGCCAATCTCTACAGAGACCCCAATCGGTGATGATGAAGACTCCAATCTAGGTGATTTTATTGAGGATACCAATGTGATCCAGCCTGACCAATCTGCTACATCGGAAGGGATGGAAGAGGATGTTCAGGACGTTCTGGCCGGGCTCACACCCCGCGAGGCAAAGGTACTGAGAATGCGTTTTGGAATAGACATGAATACTGACCACACTTTGGAAGAGGTTGGTAAACAGTTTGACGTAACCCGTGAACGTATCCGTCAGATCGAGGCCAAGGCACTACGTAAACTACGTCACCCATCTCGCTCGGACAAACTGGAAAGCTACCTGGACAAGGGATAGCTTTCAAACTATTACGGGCCTATAGCTCAGTTGGTTAGAGCAGGGGACTCATAATCCCTTGGTCCTTGGTTCAAGTCCAAGTAGGCCCACCAACTTCATACAGCACATCTAATAGATGTGCTCATATACTCAAAAAGGGGACCGATTTATTTATGCCCTTACAGGAAAATAAATCTATCCCCTTTTCAGTCTGACGCCAGGAAATCTGACGGACTACCCCTGAAGTTGCTCCTGCAATTTTGCATCTGCTGCCTGTACTGCCCGTGAGCCTGCCTCTCTCTCTTCACCCAGACGGGTCGCAAGCGAATCATCTGCTGTTGCCAGAATTTGCGCTGCAAGATAGGCTGAATTCTTTGCCCCATGCTTTCCAATAGCTACAGTTGCTACAGGTATTCCACCAGGCATCTGTACTGTTGATAACAGTGAATCCATCCCTTCCAGAGCCCCATTCATTGGTACCCCAATCACCGGCTTGGTGGTGGCTGCTGCAACCGCTCCTGCGAGATGTGCGGCTAGTCCGGCTGCCGCGATAAATACCCCGCACCCACGTTTGTCTGCATCTTTAACATAATCATGGGTGACTGCAGGTGTACGATGCGCAGATGTGATCTTTACCTCGTATGAAACATCCAGTTTTTTCAGGATCTCAAGACAAGCCTGCATGGTTGGCAGGTCCGAATCGGACCCCATCAAGACGGCTACAAATTTTTCAGACATTTTTTGCTCCTATACTTCTCTAAATTCCAGACTTGGCTGAGACCATTCTCTACCTGTCGATTACACTTTTTTGACAGCTTTTTTCTTTGCTGTCTTCTTTTTTGCTGCCCTCTTCTTCTTGACTGCTCTCTTTTTTACAGCTTTTTTCTTCGGTGCCGTCTTTTTCTTGCTGGCCGAGGTTGTTGCCTTGCGCTTGTTTGCCACTCTGATAGCGGCTGCACCATTGGCAGAGATCAAGCGGACTGATTTTCCAAGTTTATCCAGCTCTTCAACCATAGCCAATGCCTGGTCAAGCTTGCCCTCTTTTACCTTGAGTGTTGCATCAGGAGGAGATGTCTCAGGCTCTCTCAGTAGAGTAAAGCCTCCTCCATAGACCTGTTTTGACAGCCGCTTGCGCTCCTTGTCACTAGCATCCAGAAGCGCTTCACACTCTTTCAGGGTAAGGGTTTCTGGCTCTCTGTCAGCTGGTGGTTTTACATTTTTAAAACCATTGGTAACAAAAGGACCCCATCTACCATTCAGCACCTGAACCGGAGACCCCTCAAACAGCCGGATCTCTTTTTCTGCATCAGACTCTTTCTTTTTGGTAATGAAGTCGAGCACCTGCTCAAGCTCAATGGTATGCGGATCTTCCGGCTCAATCGAGACATTCTGCGCAACTAGCTCTATCCCCTTTACCTCGTTTTCCAACAGATAGTCACGCACCTCTTCGTCAACAAATCCTGCATAGGGGCCAAATCGACCAGCATTTACCATAACCGTTTCACCATCGCGAGTCACGCCCAACTGACGCGGCAACTCGAACAGGGGAAGCACCTCTTCAAGGGTTACGCTATCCTTGCGCTGATCAGGGCGTAGCCCCGCAAAAAGCGGCTTCTCTTCATCATCCTTGGTACCAATCTGTGCATAGGTGCCAAAACGACCGATTTTTACACTGACCGGACGTCCAGTTTTTGGATCAACTCCTAGCTGCCTGGTCTGAGAGGCCTCCTCTCTTGAGATATCTGCAGCCCCTTCGATGTCTTTATGGAATGGCTCATAAAACTCAGCCAGCATCTCTCGCCACCCCAATTCACCAGCTGCAATCTCATCAAACTCTGATTCAACACGAGCAGTAAAGTTGTAGTCCACAACCTCAGAAAAGTGTTTTACCAGGAAGTCAGTAACCACCCCTGCAATATCCTGGGGAATCAGCCTCCCCTTATCTGAGCCGGTCATCTCGACCCGATCCTCATTAATAATTTCATCTACATGCAGCGCCAGAATACGAACTGTACGCTCTACACCATCGCGCTCTCCACGAGTAACGTATCCACGGTTCTGGATGGTTGAGATGGTAGGAGCATAAGTTGAGGGGCGACCAATCCCCAGCTCTTCCAGTTTTTTCACCAGACCTGCCTCGGTAAAACGGGCGGGGGGACGGGTAAATGACTCCTGTGCTCGCATTACCCCAAGCTGCAGCAGCTCTCCCTCGCTTATATCTGGTAGACGTTTAGCGTCCTCCTTGCCACGATCCTGATAGACCTTCAGGAACCCATCAAAGACGAGAATTTCTCCTTTTGCTACCAGTGATTCATCAACCGAAGAGATATCAATAGTAGCTGTTGTACGCTCCAGCCTTGCATCTGCCATCTGTGAGGCAACTGTTCGTTGCCAGATCAGCTCATACAGGCGCCGCTCATTTTTTTCTCCTTTCACCTCGGATTTCGCCAGATCAGTTGGACGAATTGCCTCATGCGCCTCCTGCGCACTGGCAGATTTTGTTTTATATTGACGACGCTGCAGATAATCGGGACCAAAACTGCTCTTGATAACCTCGCCTGCCTGCTCATGAGCCATCTCGGAAAGATTGACCGAGTCTGTCCTCATATATGTAATCTTGCCAGCCTCGTATAGACGCTGCGCTACCATCATGGTCTGGCGTACTGAAAAACCTAACCTCTGTGATGCCTCTTGTTGCAGGGCTGAGGTGGTGAAGGGGGCTCTTGGAGAGCGTTTTGCCGGCTTCTTCTCAATCTTGCTGATCTGAAAAGTGGCGCCTTTGACTCTTGTCAGAAAACCCTCTGCATCCTCAATACCCTCACGATCCTTTGGTAGTCGTGCCTCTATCAGCTCACTATGCTGGTTTGAGAGCTGTGCTGTTATCCTGAATGATGAGACCGGAATAAATACCTCAATCTCCCGCTCACGCTCCACCACAATGCGTACTGCAACTGACTGAACACGCCCAGCTGAGAGTCCTGGCTGAATCTTTTTCCAAAGCACCGGAGAGAGCTCAAAACCAACCAGGCGATCCAAAATGCGGCGGGCCTGTTGTCCATCAACAAGATCACGGTTGATGCACCTGGGGTTCTTGATCGCCTCGAGAATTGCCGATTTGGTAATCTCATGAAATACAATGCGCTGACTATTATTCTCAGTAAGACCCAACACCTCTTCCAGGTGCCAGGCAATAGCCTCTCCTTCGCGATCCTCGTCCGATGCCAGCCAGACCATGGATGCCTTCTTTGAGGCACGTTTTAACTCATTGATTATTTTGGTTTTGTCTTCACTGACAGCGTAGTTTGGCTCAAATCCATTAGCAATATCTACAGACATCCCCTTCCCTGCCAGGTCACGAATATGACCGTAGCTGGACATCACTGTAAAGCCCTCACCGAGGAACTTTTCAATAGTTTTTGCCTTCGCAGGAGACTCTACGATAACGAGATTCTTACTCACAAATATGACTCACAAATGTTGGTGCTATTGTTCAAGGGCGCCATCATATACAAAATTTTCCTGAAAGGTATATGATTTTCCTACTTTTGTAGTCTCATCACTCGCCCACCCGGAGCTGTGGCAACCTCTCCCTTAATCTCAAGACGCATTATGATCGAGGAGACAACCTCTGTAGTCAATCCACAGAATTCGACAACTTGGTCAACCAGAACCGTCTCATAACTGATTGCATTTAATACCTGCTCTACTTCAGGGTCGCTCTCCTCTCTTGTTGAGCCCCCTTCTGAAGAGGAGTGCTCCACAAGTTGTTCTCTCAGCAGATTCAACATGCCTCCAAGCTCTTCAATAATATCTTCCGTCGTCTCCACCAACTTTGCACCCTGACGAATCAACAGGTGGCTGCCACGTGCCAGAGGGTTGTGAATTGATCCTGGAATGGCAAAAACCTCTCGTCCCTGCTCCATAGACATTCGTGCAGTAATCAGTGACCCACTCTTTCTGGCAGCCTGAACAACCAGTGTTCCAATAGAGAGTCCACTTATAATTCTATTTCTTCGTGGAAAATTCTCCGGACGCGGCTCCGTACCAATAGCAAATTCCGAAACAATGGCACCCTGCTGAACTATTTCATGTGCCAAATCACGATTTCTTGCTGGATAGACCCGGTCCAGCCCAGTGCCTGTAACCGCAACTGTCTTACCGCCATCCAACGCGCCCCTGTGCGCCTCTGCATCAATCCCCAATGCCATTCCACTGGTTATGGTTAACCCTGCTCGCGCCAACTTTCTTGCAAAATCTCGTGCTATCTCCTTGCCTACAACATCCGGATTACGACTACCAACCACTGCCAGCTGTGGAAGTAGCAGTGCATCCGGGTTGCCGCGCACAAACAATAGTGATGGTGGGTCAGAGATTTCCATCAATAATTGAGGATAATCCTCACTGCCCAAAAACAGGATATGTGCATCGTCTCCCTCAAGCCAACGCAGATCTTTTTCAATTAACTGAGCCCTCTTTGACTCCGTTTGTGCAAGGAAATCGAGAGCCTCTCTTTTGAAGATACCAGATTTGCTTAATAGCGCGCGGCCACTCTCCAATACAGATTCTGGTGACCCAAAGTAATCGAGAGCCTTACGAAAGGTAACAGGACCAACTGATGGGGCATGATGGAGGGTCAGCCATGCAGATACTTTATCCATGAGACACTCCAGTAACCTCTTCCATGATTGGGACTAACCTCTCTCTTTGCGATACCATTACACTCAATTTTTACCATTATGAACGAAAAATTATGGCGTTGTTAGAAATCCTGAAATATCCAGACCCGCGATTACGGAAAAAAAGCACTACCGTAAAATCTGTCACTGATGAGATCCGTCAGTGTGTGGATGATATGTTTGAGACTATGTATGCAGCCCCAGGCATCGGGCTTGCATCAGTTCAGGTCAACAATCCACACAGCATTGTGGTTATCGATATATCCGAAGAGAAAAACCAGCCGGTTTGTCTTATCAACCCTGTAATCACAAGATCCGAGGGGAAAGAGGCCAATGAGGAGGGGTGTCTCTCTGTACCTGGCATTTATGAGTCGGTTGTGCGTGCTGAAAAAGTGATCGTGCAGGCACTGGATCGTGAAGGTGATGAGCAGGAAATTGAGGCGGAAGGCGTTCTAGCTGTATGCATACAACATGAGTTGGAGCACCTGGAAGGAAAACTATTTGTAGATAAGCTATCCAGACTGAAACAGCAGCGTATTCGTAAAAAGATGGAAAAACAGCGCAAAGAGACCATGTGATGAGAATTATCTTTGCCGGCACCCCAGATTTTTCTGTCTCTGCTCTGAATGCACTTTTAGAATCCTCTCATGAGGTGGTTGCTGTATATACCCAGCCCGATCGTCCAGCTGGCCGAGGACGAAAACTGAGAGCCAGCCCGGTAAAAGAGCGGGCAGTAATTGCTGGACTCCCTGTTTTTCAGCCCGCAACACTGCGTGACAGTGATGAACAGGAAAAACTTGTGGCTCTGCAGGCAGATCTAATGGTTGTTGTTGCCTATGGTCTGATTCTGCCTCCGGAGGCTCTACAGGCGCCTCGTTTTGGTTGCCTCAACATCCATGCATCACTACTCCCGCGCTGGCGTGGCGCAGCCCCTATTCAGCGTGCAATTCTTGCTGGGGATAGTGAATCTGGAGTAACAATCATGCAGATGGATGAGGGACTGGATACGGGCGACATGCTGATGAAACTATCCACCCCGATCCAGCCAACTGACAACGCCCAACTTCTCCATGATCGCCTGGCCAAAATGGGGGCTGATGCCCTGATGAATACTATCCGGCAGATTGAACAGCAACTGCTGGCCCCAGAACCACAACATGAGGCCGATGCAACTTATGCCGAAAAGCTTAATAAAAATGAGGCGAACATAAATTGGCAGGATAGTGCAGAAGAAATTCTCCACAAGATCAACGCCTTCAATCCATGGCCTGTAGCGCAGACAACATGGGATGGCAAAGTTGTCAGGATCTGGCGTGGAGCAGTTATAGATCAGAACAAAAAGATGAGTAATACACCTGCAGGGACCACAACCAAAGTCTCTACAGATGGCATTAATGTGGCCACATCTGATGGCGTTCTATCTATTCTGGAGCTACAACTACCTGGAAAGCGCCCTATGTCTACTGCAGACTTTCTCAATGCACGGCCTCAGCTTAAAGAGTCCGGCATGCAATTTGTGTCATGAGCAGTTCATGGGGGCCGCGCGCAGCGGCGGCAAGGGCAGTTGCCGGTGTTGTTTTCCAGCATCGCTCCCTCTCTGCCACCTTACCTCAAGCCACTCAATCCCTTGAACCATCGGACCGTGCCCTGGCCCAAGAGATAAGTTATGGGGTGCTACGCAACTTTTTTCAGCTAGAGGCAATTGGGGGGAAACTATTGAAGCGTCCCTTCAAGAAGAAGGATGGGGACCTATATGCCCTCATCCTGGGAGGAATTTATCAACTCAATTTTATGCGAACTCCACCCCATGCCATCCTCTCTGAAACTGTAAATGCAACTCGTCATCTGAGAAAAGAGTGGGCTCGGGGCTTGGTAAATGCGGTACTGCGCCGTTTTCAACGAGAACATAACGAACTAATTAAGAATACTGAACAAAACCTTACCGCAAAAACCAACCACCCAGACTGGATAATCAAACATCTGCAGCATGCATGGCCTGATCAGTGGGAACAGATTCTCGTCAACAATAATCAACGCCCTCCAATGACGTTACGGGTCAATCTGCAAAAGGTATCACGTGAACAATATATGGAGCAGCTGGCAGAATCACGAATAGAGGCTGCAATAAGCGTTCACAGCCCGGCCACAATTACTCTAAACAAGGGGGTCTCTGTATCGATACTGCCTGGATTTGAGTCTGGTGATGTCTCGGTACAGGATGAGGCCCCACAACAGGCAGCGATACTGCTAGAACCCCAACCCAACGAGAGAATCCTTGATGCATGTGCGGCTCCAGGAGGAAAAACTGCACATATCCTAGAGACGGCACCAGAGATCGAGGAGATAGTTGCTCTGGATATTGAGGCAGACAGATTAAAGCGGATAGAGGAGAATATGGAGCGCCTCGGCATCACTGCAACAATTACCCAAGGGGATGCCTCCAACCAAGAGTGGTGGGATGGCAAACTGTTTGACCGTATTTTGGTAGATGCTCCATGCAGTGCTACCGGGGTTATTCGACGCAACCCTGACATTAAGTTGCTTCGCAGAAAAGAGGATATCCCTGCACTAGCCGCTACCCAATATGATATTCTTGAGTCCTGTTGGGGGATGTTGAAACAAGGGGGGACACTACTCTATGCTACCTGCTCAATCTTCCCGGAAGAGAATGAGGAGCAAGTTCAGAAATTTCTGGGCGCCCACCCAGAGGCTTCACCGCACAATATTGAGGCAGATTGGGGGCAATCTACAGGAGCTGGATGGCAGCTGCTTTCTGGTGATAATGGAGTGGATGGTTTCTATTATGCACGGCTTCTTAAACAAGAACTGCCCGACACCTGACCACTCCAACAACCATTATGCATAACAAACTCTCACCTTTCACACTGCTACTTGCCATAGCCTTGTTGTGGACAAGTCTCAGTGCCAACGGGGAGATTGTCATAACTCATCCGGAGATTCGTGAGACTGCCGACCATTACATGGTCAACGCAGAGTTCTCCTACATGCTTGGAGAGGAGATCATTGATGCACTGCAAAATGGAATTCCAATTACTTTTGTCGCAGAGTATGTGGTTGAAGAAATCACGCCTTTCTGGAGTAAAAACAATACTGTCACAAAAGGAGAGCATCGTTTTATTCTTAGCTATCATGGATTCTCCGGCCGCTATTACCTGATCAGCCTCAAGAACAACTCCCACGGCACTTATGGCACCATTGAAAAGGCCATTGAGAGAATGACCATGCGTCATGACGCACTGATTATCGATAAATCTCTGCTGTCGGATAAGGGTAAGTATCAGGTAAAAATACGCTCTTCAATCGACTCATCCAAACTCCCCGGAATGATTCGTCCATATGTCTATACCCCATACCTCTGGCCAGAATGGAAGCTGGATAGTGGATGGCATACCATTCTGATTGAAAGATAATGAGCCTGCAATCAATGTCTGGGCCACTCTCTGAAAAACAGCCGGATAAACTCTTGCCTTCTGACAGCCGGCAGAGAGGAAAATTTAGACGCGCAATATCAACTACTCTTGCCGTTACCGGAACGATTACCACAGGTATTGCCTTTGTGCTTCTGGCTGTCGCTATACATAATCCCGACACCCTTGGAGACCTGTTCCCCCATATTGTCGTTACCAGCACTATTGGACTGACAATACTCTTTTCCAACATATCACTTAATCTATACCGCCTGATTCGCAGACTCAGTGCTGGTGAATCAGGGGCAAAACTACACTTTCGTTTTGTCGGTATCTTTGTCTCTCTTGCTCTTATTCCCATCCTGATTATCTCTCTGTTCACAACCCAGATTCTCCGACAACAGGATAGCGGCGAGCATGAGATCATGAATGCGCTGGATGGATCTCGTGCACTTTACAAAACCGCCCTGAATGAGCGCAAAAAACGAATTATCGAAAATCTCTATCAGCTCGGCAGTACCATCTCCAACACGCCTCAATCCATGGTAGATATTCTGCTTGAAGATGCCATGGAAGATAGTAAGGCTATGGAGTTCGCTCTCTATGACTTTTCAGGAAATCAGCTAAGCATCAGTAGCCTGCTATCTGAACCAGGACTGGTTCCAACACCACTTGACCCACTTATTGTGAACCAGATAAAACAGGGGCTGGATTATCACAAGGTTCAGGGGCATGAAGATCTTGGGCAGATCCTCCATCTTGTGATCCCTGTTCATAACTATTATTCAGAGGGTGGAGAGAGCCGTATTCTCTCTACCTACTTTACTATCCCCAAGCAATTGGAGAGTGGTCAGGAGAAGATTAATGATGCCGTTATGCGCAACAAAAAACGGTTATACCTGGAGAGGCAACGAGGCACTGTTCACAATATTGCCTTTATAATGATTCTTCTGCTCTCTCTGCTAAGTGCACTTTGGTTTGCCTTCTATTCAACCCGCCGACTTACTGCCCCAATTAGTGAGCTGGCAAAAGGGACTCAGGATGTTGCCTCCGGAATATACAACAAGCCCATCTCTCACGTATCACATGATGATCTTGGTTTTCTGGTTCAATCATTCAATGACATGATGCTTAATCTTGAGCATACCCACAAAAGCTTGTACCGAAGCCAGCAGCTGATTGAGCATCAAAATGCGCGACTTGAAGGGATTCTCTCTCATCTCTCATCGGGTGTTCTGGTTCTGGATTCTCAACGTCGCCTGGAACGCATCAATAGTGCGGCCTGCCAAATTCTGGACAGCAAAATCATCAATACATCTGGCATTCCAATAGGAGTTATTGCTCAGCACTATCCGCTTGTCTCTCCTCTGGTAAACGCCCTGACAGATCATATCCAGGCCGGAGAAAAAGAGTGGAGTGTGTCGCTGGAGATAACCACATCAAGAGGAGTACGTAGCCTCTTCTGTCGCGGTAGCTGCCTGATTGAAAATGAACAGTTAAGAGGGTTTGTAATTGTTTTTGACGATGTAACTGACCTGGTCTCGGCACAAAAAAATGCCGCATGGAGTGAGGTTGCAAGACGGTTGGCTCATGAGATCAAGAATCCACTTACCCCCATCCAACTCTCTGCAGACCGACTACGACACAAATACCTCAAGCAGATGGGCGAAGAGGATGGCGCTGTACTAGATCGTGCCACCACCACCATTGTGCAACAGGTAAGCACATTAAAAAAAATGGTTCAGGCATTCTCCGACTATGCGCGTGTACCAAAATTACAAATCACAACAGTCTCCCCCTCTTCCTTGTTGAATGGTGTTGTGGATCTCTACTGTGCGCAGTATCCGGACCATATTACATTACAGATTGAGGGCGAGCTTCTGGATGTTGAAGGAGATGCTGATCGACTCCGCCAAATTCTTAATAATATGATTAAAAATGGGCTCGAATCTTCAGGTACGGAAAAAGCAGCTCATGTAACTGTCACTGCTAAAATGGCTGACCAGGGTACGACCAAAACCCTGCAGATAAAAATTTGCGATAATGGAAGAGGTATAGATGAGGCGATGAGATCACAGATCTTTGACCCTTATGCCACTACCAAACCAAAAGGGACAGGATTAGGATTGGCAATTGTGAAACGAATAGTTGAAGAGCATAACGGACAGATCAAACTTCTTGACTCGGACTTGGGAAGTTGCTTTGAATTGAGCCTGCCTATACATCATAAATCTGCAAACAGACATCTACAACCTGACGGGGAACAGGGATGAAGCCATATATCCTTGTTGTAGATGATGAACCGGAAATTCGCAATACTGTTCGTGAAATCCTGGAGGATGAAGGCTTTGAGGTTGAGACTGCAGAAGATGGTTCCACTGCACGCAGTGCCCGACGCAATCGTCGTCCTGATCTGATTCTGCTGGATATATGGATGCCGGATGTCGACGGCATAACTCTGCTAAAAGAGTGGGGATCTGATGATGATGCCGAGGATCTCCCGATTGTAATGATGTCTGGCCACGGCACTGTTGAGACCGCAGTAGAGGCAACCCGTCTGGGTGCTTACGACTTTCTGGAAAAACCACTCTCTCTTGCAAAGCTGCTACTGACTATTAACAATGCACTAAAGGCATCAAGACTAAAACAGGAGAATATCTCCCTACAGAGACAAACCTCAGCATCAGCTACCGAACCAACCGGCAAAAGCCTGACTATTCAACAGGTAAAAAACGATGCTGAACGTATTGCACAACATAATATGCCCATATTGATTAGTGGTGAATCGGGCTCTGGAAAAAAACTGTTTGCCCGTTATGTGCACGAACATGGGCCTCAAAAAAATGGTCCATTTATTGTTGTACCAATGGGGTCAATTGCTGCAGAAAATACGGATATAGAGCTCTTTGGTAGTGAGGCCGGTGAACAGATCAATTATGGACGCCTGGAACAGGCTAACCATGGCACGCTTTTTCTGGAAGACATCGATGAGATGGCCCCAAATACACAGGCTCGTTTGATGGGTGCTCTGGAGGCAGGCAGTTTTCTTCGTGTCGGTGGCAGTGAACCTATTAAGCCAAATCTGCGAATTATCGCCTCCACCCAAAAAACCCTGGCTGATGAGGTTTCAGCTCGCAGCTTCCGTGAGGATCTATATTTCAACCTTAACGGTGTTCCTCTGAAGATCCCACCGCTACGAGAACGTCCTGAGGACATTATGGATCTACTGAACTACTATGTAGATTATTTTAGTCAACGACACGGGCTCACATATCGCAATTTTTCAATGGCGGCACTCAACCTGCTCAGGCAGTATCGCTGGCCCGGAAATGTTCTGGAACTCAAGAATCTGGTACAACGGTTATTAATTATGGGTAGTGAGGGTGAGATTGGACAGGAAGAGGTTGCTCCCATGCTGTCATTGCAACTCCAGGCCACAAAGAAAGATGTGTCATCACCTCGTACAGAGTTTGCCCTTCCTCTCAAGGCTGCTCGTGAACGTTTTGAATATGACTACCTGCTTCATCACCTGCTGGAAACCAATGGGAATGTCTCACAGACTGCGGAGCGTGCCGGAGTAGAGCGCACAAATCTCTATAGAAAAATGAAAATACTGGGGATCGACCCCAAAAAACTACCATGAATAAGACTCTATGAATATTATCATCCTGGGAGCTGGGCAAGTTGGAACAACTGTAGCAGAAAATCTTGCTCTGGAGTCCAATGATGTCACGATGGTGGACACCGATATTGAACAGCTACATGCGCTACAGGACAGGCTTGATATTCGTACAGTTGCCGGGCATGCGTCCTACCCCAAGATACTTGCTCAAGCTGGAGCTGAAAATGCCGAGATGATTCTTGCTGTAACCGACAGTGACGAGGTAAATATTGTTGCCTGTCAGGTTGCAGCAACTCTCTTTAACACCCCTAATAAAATTGCGAGGGTTCGTGCCCCCGAGTACCTTGAACGTAGCGAGTTGTTTCAGCATGAATCTGCCACGGTAGATATGCTTATCAGCCCTGAACAGGTGGTTACCGACTACATCAGAAAACTGATAGAGTTGCCTGGATCTCTCCAGGTTCTTGATTTCGCTGACGGCAAGGTCCAACTGGTTACAGTAAGAGCCTATTATGGCGGCCCTCTGGTTGGCCATGAACTGCAAACTGTCCGTGAACATATGCCAGACGTTGATATGCGTTTTGTTGCAATCTTCCGCAAGGGACGCCCCATTCTCCCCAAGAAAGATACAGTTATAGAGGTTGATGATGAGGTGCATTTTGTTGTGGCACAGGAGAACACGCTACAGGTAATGGGTGAGTTGCGTCGCCTGGACCGCCCGTATCAAAGAATAATGATCGCCGGTGGTGGAAATGTTGGAACCGGCCTGGCATGCGCTATTGAGAGCGAGCTCGATGTAAAGGTGATAGAGCAGAACCCGGAAAAAGCTCAACGCCTATCCGAGGACCTTTCTGACACTATTGTTTTGCTGGGTGATGCAGCAGATAGAGACCTGTTGCTTGAGGAGGGCATTGAGGATGTCGATGTCTTTATTGCTGTTACCAGTGATGATGAGGCCAATATACTCTCCTCCATGCTGGCAAAACGGTTGGGAGCTCACAAGGTTATGACCTTAATTAATCGCCCCGCATACGCCAACCTGGTAGAGAGTGAGATCATCGATATTGCAATCTCTCCACAGCAGGCAACCATAAGCTCTCTATTGGCGCGTGTTCGGCAAGGAGATGTAGTTGTGGCCCATTCACTACGTCGTGGTGCTGCAGAGGCCATTGAGGCTATTGCCCATGATGACTCCAAAGTTGTCAATCGTGCCATTGAGAATATTAAACTACCACGTGGAGCCTCTATTGGTGCAATTGTCAGAGGGGATGAGGTGCTGATTGCGCATCATGATGTGGTTATTCGATCAGGAGACCATGTCATTCTTTTTCTGATTGATAAAAACAGAATTCATGAGGTCGAGAAACTATTCAAGCCCTCAAAACTATCAATTTTTTAGCGTACTGAACTAGTAATGCAACCTCAGGTTATCCAGAGAATTCTTGGGCTATTGCTGATGATATTCAGCCTAAGCATGATCCCTCCAATGGTGGTCTCAATGCTATACCAGGATGGTGCATTTTTTCCATTTCTTCTTGCGCTAACGATTACTGTAGTTAGTGGTTTTATGATTTGGAACCCTGTCCGCGGCATCAAAAAAGAGTTGCGTATACGCGATGGTTTTCTGGTCGTTGTACTGTTCTGGGCTGTGCTTGGTCTCTCTGGAGCACTCCCCTTTGCCCTGGGAACAACACCACACATGAGCATCATGGATGCGTTGTTTGAATCACTTTCCGGATTAACCACAACTGGCGCAACGGTTATCACCAATATTGACTCTCTGCCCCCTTCAATTCTCTACTATAGACAACAGCTCCAATGGTTTGGTGGCATGGGAATCATTGTACTGGCTGTAGCCATTCTGCCAATGCTGGGGATTGGTGGGATGCAGCTGTATCGTGCAGAGACTCCGGGGCCCATCAAAGATAACAAACTTACCCCCCGTATTACTCAAACAGCCAAAGCACTCTGGTTTATCTATCTGGGTCTGACTATTGCCTGCGGTACTGCCTATTGGCTTGCCGGGATGACCCCTTTTGATGCGATTGCCCACAGCTTTTCGACAGTAGCCATTGGAGGATTTTCAACTCATGATGCAAGTATTGGGTGGTTTGATAGCAGACTCATTGAGAGCATTGCACTGCTCTTTATGCTGCTCTCAGGCATCAACTTCTCACTCCACTTTCTTGCCTTGAGTCGCTTTACTATTAAACCATATCTGCAGGATTCGGAGTTCCGCACCTACATCACAATACTTGCCTCAGTTGCAGCCATTACATCTCTCTTCCTGGTATCTTCCGGAATCTTTGAGGATAGCGGTGAGGCTATCTGGCACGGTATTTTTCAGGCCGTCTCAATTGGCACGACCACAGGATTTACCACAACACAATTTCATGTATGGCCAAGCTTTCTGCCGCTCCTGCTTATTTTTGCCAGTTTTATAGGTGGTTGTGCCGGTTCAACTGGAGGCGGCATGAAGGTGATTCGCTTCCTGATGCTTTTTCGACAAGGGATACGGGAGATTGCCCGTTTGATTCACCCTAATGCACAAATTCCTGTCAAGATTGGAAATAAATCCATTCCAGAGAGTGTAATCACCGCAGTATGGGGGTTCTTCTCTCTTTATGTGGCCAGCTTCAGCATTATGCTTATTCTATTAATGGCAACTGGACTGGATCAGGTTACCGCCTTTTCTGCCCTGGCCGCCTGCATGAATAATCTTGGGCCTGGACTTGGGGATGTAGGAGCCCACTACGGGGAGATCAGTGACAGTGCAAAAGGAATTCTCAGTTTTTCCATGCTAATCGGGCGACTGGAGATTTTCAGTATCCTGGTTCTCTTTTCTCCCGCATTCTGGAAAAAGTAACCCTCTATTCCACCTTGCGTCCATGTGCAGGCTACCCTAAGCGTGATCTTTCGCCATTAATGGACGCATTGTTGAGAGCAGGGTTTTCATAAGGCCTGGATTGCTCTCCTCTTCATCTGCCAGCAACCTCTTCATATGTGCCCTCTGGGTTGGTTTTGTATAACAGGCCGGACAATTCTCATTCACGATTGGTAGTCTGGCCTCGTCTGCAAAGTCCTGCAGCTGTCTCTCCCGCGCATATACCAGCGGCCGAATCACTCGCAGATCATCCGCTGCAACCGTATAGTGTGCCTTCATTGTATTTAGTCGCCCTTCATGAAAAGCTGACATCAGAAAACTTTCAGCCAAATCATCCAGGTGCTGCGCCAGAGCCAGTACATTGTAGCCCTCCTTTCTCATCGTGGTATACATCACCCCACGCTTCATTCTGGCACACCAGGAACAGAATGAGTCCCCCTTCATATGGCCCTCAGCCTGCTCCATGATTGGCTGTGATACCAATAACCACTCAACCCCCATGGACTCAAGATATGGGCCCAATACTGCCGGATCAAAACTCTCCATCTCCGGATCCACTGTCATTGCCGCTATATCAAAATTGATAGGTGCATGGCGCTGCATATGAAGCAAAATATGGAGAAGAGAGAGCGAGTCCTTTCCTCCGGAAAGTCCCAGCATAATCCGGTCACCATCCCTGATCATCTTGTAATCTGCAATCGCCCTCCCAACCTGCCTTAAAAGTGTTTTGGGTGGTTTCGGAGCATCAATATTTCTTCCCATTTTTTACTCTATGACCATTCTTAAATATCGTGTACTCTACACTAGATTACTAGATGACTCAGGTTAAGGAACCTCTGAAAAAGCTTAATGGAATGGGGGTTTGGGGGAAGGGCTCTATAGTCCCCATAGGATAACCTGTAAAGGAGATCTGGTTAGGTCACTAAGCGACTTGATCAGACCTTCCTTGAATAACCGGCGACTGGCGATATGGCTACCAATGAAATCAATTCGATCTCTCCCAATGCTGCCTGGCAGATGGTACAGGATGATCCGCGCACTTTATTGATTGATGTACGCTCAAGCATGGAATTCCTCTTTGTAGGACACCCTGTTGGAGCAGTCCATATTCCGTGGATTGATGAGCCTGACTGGACTATCAATCAGAACTTTTCTGTTGATCTCAGAAAACTGTTATTGGGTGGCATACATGGAAACAGCGATCCGTCAGGGGTACCCATTATCCTGATATGTCGTAGTGGCAAACGCTCTCTTGAGGCCGGCAAGAAGCTTATTGAGGATGGATTTAACCAGGTCTTCAATATTGACGAGGGTTTTGAGGGGGAGCTTGATGAGGATCATCAACGAAGCAGCGTGGGTGGCTGGAGATTTCGCGGTCTTCCATGGGAACAGTGCTGACAGCAAGACCGGGGGAGATAAATGAGTGAACCAGACCACAATCACACAGCTCCAGACAGTGCCAGCCTAAAGACAATACCCTCTAAAATGCTCTCTATAGGCGCTATAGCCGGTGGTGGCATGGCGCTATTCATGTTCAGCATGGGGCTGAATATGCACCAGATGACTGGCGCAGTAATTCAGATGAGCCTGGACGTCACCAGTATGGCAGAAGATATGCGGGATATGCGTACCAGGATGTCCACCATGGCTCGAAGTATGGAAGAGGGACAGGCCGCCATGTCTGAGGATTTCAAACAGGTGCGCATTGGCATGCAGTCCATGTCGGGAAACATGGATAATATGAGCAAGGACATGCATCAACTTAATCGCAATATTGGCAGCATGTCAGGGCGCATCAATGGAATGTCAGAAAATATTGAGGAGATGTCTGGTGCAATCATTGGAATGAGCTCGGACATCAATCAGATGAATGGCTCCATGTCTACAATGAACCAGAATATGGGGCGTATGGCCTATGATATTAACCAATTTAGCGAACCAGAAAAACTGATGATGCCCTTCATGAGATGATAGCGTTGCTTCAACGGGTATCCAGTGCGTCCGTTTCTGTAGAGGGTAAATGTATTGGAGGGATTGGTGGCGGCCTTCTTGTTCTGGTTGGGGTGGAACAGAATGATAGTGAGATAGAGCTAAACTATCTCCTGAGAAAAATTCTTGGCTACCGTATCTTTTCTGATAGTGAGGGCAAGATGAACCTCTCCCTTCAACAAACCGGTGGTGGACTACTGCTGGTGCCGCAATTTACTCTGGCTGCCGACACAAAAAATGGGATGAGGCCAGGATTCTCGGCCGCAGCCCCCCCAGACATGGGGAAACACCTGTTTCAACAACTTGTCACCTCAGCAAGAGAACAACACCCCACAGTAGCACAGGGCGAATTTGGTGCTGACATGCAGGTTTCACTAGTAAATGATGGCCCTGTAACCTTTATGCTACATTCAGGAAAATAGCTGTAGAGCATCTCGATCTTCGAGCACCAGATTTCTGCCGCTAACCTGGATAAGACCAGCATTCTTGAGCTTTTGGAACGATCTGCTAACAGTCTCTACCGCCAACCCGAGATGACTGGCAATCTCATCTCGCGACATTGGCAGACGGAACTCTATTGCTGAAAAACCATGGAATTCCAGCCGCCTGGATACCATGTAGAGAAAAATTGCTACCCTCTGTTCTGCACGATGTGCCGCCATCAGACCTGTCCACTGCTCATTTTTTACCTGATGACTCATTGCAACCAGCAGCCCCTGGCGAATCATCTTGTGAGCTGCATCATCTGGAGAGAAAGATATCTCCGGGAAATAACATAACTGGCTATCCTGCAGTGCAACCACTGTTCTCCCATACTGTCCTGTACTAACCCCTTCCGAACCAATAATCTCCCCCGCAAAATAGAAACCTGTAATTCGCTCCTCACCACCAGGCAGAGTGACCATGCTCTTGAATGCACCCGAATGAACTGCATAGAGGTAGTCAAAATTATCACCTGACCGACAAATAACGTCCCCTTTCTCCACATTCTGTTGGGGAGTAACCTCGCCCAGCACAACTGCATCATTTGTATCAGCTACACCATATTGCTGACAGACATCATTCAGCTCACATTGTGGACAAAGCACTGCCGGTGTTTTTTTTACGACCATCTCGACTATTTTCCAAAAGATAATGAATATATTGATACTACAGGGTTTATTCAGCAATTTTGTTGATCTTGATCAATTTCCGCTATATTACGACTATTACCAACATGGTTTATCAAAAAACCCCCTATTTTTCTGTAACTACGCTCTCAAACTGTTCAAACTGGGGCAATAACCGGTTATTCTATAGCCTTACAAATAAACCCTTAACGCAAGAAACATTTAACTTCCCATGACTAACCGTATTGCCAATATCAAACGCGACACCCTGGAGACCCAGATTGAGGTCTCTGTTGATCTGGATGGAAGCGGCTCTGCAAAACTCAACACTGGTGTCCCATTTCTGGAACACATGCTGGATCAAGTTGCCCGTCATGGTGTGATTGACCTGGAAATCAATGCGTCTGGTGATCTACATATTGATGGACACCACACAGTTGAGGACATCGGAATATCTATTGGTCAGGCAGTCAACCAGGCTCTTGGAGATAAAAAAGGAATTCGCCGTTACGGCCATGCATATGTTCCCCTGGATGAGGCGCTTTCTCGGGTGGTCATAGACTTTTCTGGTCGACCAGGAGTTGAGTTCAATGCCACATTTCCCAGCACAACAGTAGGGGAATTTGATACCGAATTATTTTTTGAGTTCTTCCAGGGCTTTACTAATCATGCGGAGGCTACTCTACACATCGATGTAATCAGAGGCAGAAATAGCCATCACATTGCCGAGACAATCTTCAAGGCGTTCGGACGTGCTATTCGGATGGCTGTGGAAGCTGACGAGCGGATGAAAGGGCAACTGCCCTCCACCAAAGGCTCGCTCTAAAGTGTCCACTCTGGCCGTAATTGACTACGGTATGGGAAACCTGCGCTCGGTCTCCAAGGCGTTGGAGCATGTTGCGCCTGACCTCAATGTGGTTGTAACTGATAATGCCGAGACAATACTTTCTGCAGACCGGGTAGTATTTCCAGGTGTTGGCGCAATGCGTGACTGTATGGATGAACTTGAGAAGAGAGGTCTGTCTCAAGTTGTGCGTGATGTTGCCATAGACCGTCCATTTTTTGGTATCTGCCTGGGGATGCAGCTTCTGCTTGAACAAAGTGAAGAGAATGGTGGCACCAATGGGCTCGGCATTATCAGTGGAGAGGTAAAACAGTTTCCTGACCCTCTAATGGAAAAGAGCGACACAGGCAGCGAGAGGTTAAAGATTCCACATATGGGCTGGAATCAGGTAAAACAGAGCATAGATCACCCAATGTGGTCCACGATTGAGGACAAGAGCCGCTTCTACTTTGTGCACAGTTACTATGCAGAACCCGGCAACAGTGATGAGACTGCTGCAACCACCCATTATGGATTTGATTTTGCATGTGCACTCTACCGAGACAACCTGTTTGCTACACAATTTCACCCAGAAAAGAGCCAACATGCCGGCCTGCAATTATTGAAAAATTTCACTGATTGGAATGGACAACCATAATGCCTAATGAACCTATGATTATCATTCCTGCCATCGATCTAAAGGATGGAAAATGTGTGCGCCTTCGTCAGGGCATCATGGAGGATGAGACCATATTCTCTGATGATCCAGTTGCCATGGCTGCCCAGTGGGTTGAACAGGGGGCTCGTCGTCTCCATCTTGTTGACCTTAATGGTGCATTTGATGGTGAACCAAAAAATGCGGGAGTAGTCCATGCCATTGCTGCTGCCTATCCCAATCTTCCAATTCAGATTGGTGGCGGTATCCGTACCCATGAGACAGTCCAAACCTATATTGATGCCGGCGTAGAGTATGTAATTATTGGCACCAAAGCGATTACCGACCCATCCTTTATTCGAGATCTTTGCAGTGAATTTTCTGGTCACGTAATTGTGGGCATAGATGCCAAGGACGGTAAGGTTGCAATAAATGGCTGGGCCGAGGTCTCTGATCAGGACGCAACCGATGTTGCCAAATCCTTTGAATCTGACGGGGTATCCTCTATCGTCTACACCGATATCAGTCGAGACGGGATGATGCAAGGTGTCAATGTGGATGCCACCAGAAAACTGGCCGACTCCGTCAATATACCTATTATTGCCTCTGGAGGAATCACCAACATGGATGATATCAAGGCACTCTGCAAGGTTGCTGACCACGGCATCATGGGAGCAATAACCGGGCGAGCGATCTATGAAGGGTCTCTGGATTTTGCTGAGGCTCAACATTACTCTGACCAACAAAATTAGGGGTTTTTTATGGGGCTGGCAAAACGTATTATCCCCTGTCTTGATGTCGATCAGGGACGTGTGGTTAAAGGAGTTCAGTTTGTCGATATTCGTGATGCCGGTGATCCGGTTGAGGTAGCTCGGCGCTATGATGATGAGGGGGCTGATGAGATAACATTTCTTGACATCACCGCCAGCCACGAGGGACGTGACACTATTGTTCATGTGGTAGAACAGGTGGCCAGCCAGGTTTTTATCCCTCTCACAGTTGGTGGAGGCATACGTGAGGTGGCCGATGTCCGCCGTATGCTTAATGCTGGCGCCGACAAGGTGGCTATAAATACCGCCGCCGTTTTCAACCCCGAGTTTGTGCGTGAGGCATCTGACCGTTTTGGATCGCAGTGTATTGTAGTTGCCGTTGATGCCAAAAGAGTCAGCACCGAAGGTGAGCCTCTAAAGTGGGAGATATTCACCCATGGTGGGCGCAAAGCAACAGGAATTGATGCCATAGAGTGGTCGAAGAGGATGGTTGATTACGGTGCTGGAGAGATCTTGTTGACCAGCATGGACCGTGACGGAACCAAACAGGGGTTCAATCTGCCCCTTAACAAAGCGGTAAGTGAAGCAGTATCTGTACCGCTCATTGCCTCTGGTGGAGTTGGTAACCTGCAGCACCTGGCTGATGGAGTTATCAAGGGTGGCGCAGATGCCGTACTGGCAGCCAGCATATTCCATTTTGCCGAGTATACTGTTGGAGAGGCAAAGGCCTTTATGGCAGAACAGGGAATAGAGGTTAGATTGTGAGTAATCCCACGAAATGGCTAGATGAGATCAACTGGACAGAGGATGGGCTGGTGCCTGTTATCGTTCAAGAGGCAGAAACTGGAGATATCCTGATGTTTGCCTGGATGAATCGTCAGTCACTACAACTCACTACTGAAACTGGGCATGCCGTATACTGGTCACGCTCCAGAGAACGCTTATGGCACAAAGGAGAGGAGTCTGGGAACCAACAGATTGTCAGTTCTATACGCCTTGATTGTGATGAAGATGTGGTGCTGATCACAGTTGAACAGCGTGGCGGAATTGCCTGCCACACTGGACGTCACAGCTGTTTCTACCGTGAACTGGAGGAAGATCAGTGGAAAACTATTGCACCGGTACTGAAAGATCCAAAGGAGATGTATCGACAATGAGAACACTCAAGACCCTGGTCATTGCCTTGGCATTTATTCTGGCACCACTTCAGGCTATTGCAGGAGGCAAAGAGACCGCAACCATCTGGTCTGCCATACAGGTGCTGGAAGATGTGCTGGTTGGCCCTGAGGAGGAGAGCATCCCGTCCTCTCTATTACAAAAAGGTGATGGAGTAATAATCCTCCCAGGCATGATTAGCGTTGGTTTTGGGGTTGGAGTCAGACACGGTAATGGGGTGATGCTATTCAGAAAAGATAAAGAGTGGAACAATCCTGTCTTTGTCTCCATGAGTGGGGCCAGCTATGGGTATCAGATTGGCGCCCAATCCAGTGATGTTATTCTTTCCATAAAGCGTCCCAACAGTATTGAAAGCCTGCTGGATGGCAAATTGACCCTGGGAGTTGACGCATCAATGTCTGCCGGGCCTATTGGTCGAGATACTACCGCTGCAACTGACCCCCTGCTGAGAACAGAAATCTACTCATGGTCACGCAGTAAAGGGCTGTTTGCCGGAGTTGCGCTTGATGGTTCTATCCTTACCATTAATGACGAGGCAAATGCACGCTTCTACGATAAGCCTGGAATCAGCGCCAGTGATATTATCGAACAACCCACAAACAATCGTTCCAGCGGACTACGCCGACTCAAGGAACTGCTCAACCAGCACATTACCAGGGAGTCCCCATGAGTAATATTCTCAACGAACTCACATCAATTCTGGAGGAGCGGAAGAGCGCAGATCCACAAGAGTCCTATGTCTCCAGTCTCTACCACAAGGGAATTGACACAATCCTGAAGAAAGTTGGTGAAGAGGCTACAGAAACTGTCATTGCTGCAAAAGATGGGGATCATGCACAAATCGTCTATGAGATGGCAGATTTATGGTTTCACTGCCTGGTACTGCTCTCCCACCAAAACATATCACCTGACGAGGTTTTATCTGAACTGGAGCGGAGACTGGGTGTCTCTGGCCATGAGGAGAAGGCCTCCAGGGAGAGTGTATAGATGAGTGACGACTGTCTTTTTTGCAAAATGGTATCTGGTGAGGTGCCGGCGGACATTGTCTATGAGGATGATGAGATCATGGTATTCAGGGACATCTATCCGAAGGCTGATGTACATCTGTTGATGATCCCAAAGAGACATACCGAGAGCCTGGCTACACTTACAGCAGAAGATGATGCTCTGACATCAAAAATGGTTAGGCTATTACCGGAATTGGCACATACACAGGGGCTGGATGGAGGGTTTCGCACCATTATCAATACCGGTGCAGATGGAGGACAAGTGATCTTTCATCTTCATATCCACCTGCTGGGAGGTAAAAATCTCCCCGGCTTTGGCTAAAGCCATTATAATCTCAGGATTATCTACCAGATATTTCTTTAAATTTATTACAAGGGAGTAGTGACGATGGGCGTTGGAGGCATTGGAATTTGGCAGTTACTGATAGTACTGGTATTGGTTATCCTGATCTTTGGAACCAAGAAACTGAAAAATGTGGGCGGTGATCTTGGAGGAGCTATCAAGAGCTTCAAGAGCGCTGTCAAGGATGGAGACAAAACCGAAGAGCCTGCTGCAGAACCTGCGCAGTTGAATCAGGCTGAAGAGGATGTCATAGAAGGTCAGAAGGTCGAAGAGAAAGACAAGGTTTAACGTAGCAGCAGAGAGGAACCCCTCTCTTCTGACATCTCTCTATGTTTGATATTGGATTCTGGGAACTGACTATTATCGCTGTGGTCACCCTGCTTGTAGTAGGGCCAGAGCGAATGCCGGCGCTTGCACGCACGGCCGGAAAATGGTTTGGCAAAATTTCACGCTTTATTAGCTCAGTAAAATCTGACATTGACCGTGAACTCAAAGCGGAAGAGATGAAGAAGGTGATGGAAAAACATGCATCTACTGCCGGTTTGCATGACATTATTGAAGAGACCCAAGCTGATATGAAAGAGATTCATGAGGCAACCGAAGAGATGGTAAGCGCCACCAATGAGGTAGCCCAGGAAGCTGAGGACTCATCTGCTCCTGTCGATCAAACTGACCCCAAAGAGAAAGCGGAAAAAAAATACAATAGTGATGACGAGTACTACTGATGAGCAATAGTAGTCCCGAAGGAATTTCTGCGGAACAGACATTTGTCAGCCATCTGATTGAACTGCGTGACCGTCTGTTACGAATAGTGATGGCTATTCTGGTTGTCTTTCTTGGCCTGTTTGCCTTTGCCAACGATATCTATCACTACGTAGCCAGCCCCTTGATGGAGCTCCTCCCGGAGGGGCAGAGCATGATTGCTACCGGTGTAATCTCTCCCTTTCTGACACCCTTCAAGCTGACGCTGATTTTCTCTTTCTATATTGCAATTCCCTATATCCTCTATCAGGTATGGGGGTTTGTTGCGCCAGGCCTTTACAAGCATGAGCGCAAGATGGTGATGCCGCTGGCAGCATCAAGCACTGTTCTCTTTTATACAGGCATGGCATTTGCCTACTATGTGGTATTTCCGCTGATCTTTGCCTTCCTCACCACCACCGCACCTGAGGGGGTTGAGGTAATGCCGGACATGAAGGACTACCTGGACTTCGTGCTCAAGCTCTTCTTTGCATTTGGGGTCGCCTTCGAGGTTCCAATTGCTACCATCTTGCTGGTCTGGATGGGAACTACTACTCCTGACAAGCTTCGTGAAAAACGCCCCTACGTTATCGTTGGCGCATTTGTTATTGGTATGCTGTTGACTCCGCCAGACATGATCTCCCAAACCCTACTGGCAATTCCCATGTGGATTCTGTTTGAGGCAGGGATTATATTTTCAAAGTTCTTTATGCCAAAAGATGATGATAGCAACAGCTCTACGGACAGCACTCCTCCGAAAAGTCCATCACCCAACTCTCCATCAGGAGGCAGTTCATCATCACAGCCAGATGAAGACGATGGTCCAACCGAGGAGGAGATGGAGGCTGAGCTTGATCGAATTGAGGCCGAAGAGGATAGAGAAGAGGACAGAGAAGAGGAGCTTGAGCGCGCTGAACGTGCACGCAAAAAGGCCAGGAAAATGGCGGACAATGTTCGCATGGACCACTACGAACCCCCCATTTCAAAACGTTATGAGCCTCTGGATGAGGTCAGCGAAAAGCTCCTCGATGAGGAGCTGGATATGATGGATGGAACATCCGGAACCGAGCCTGACTCTTCTAAATAAGCCCCCTCAACCAGCCGGTCTCATCTTCAGGACTCTTGTAACAGACTCTCTCCTGTCATCTCGGCAGGCACCTTCAACCCTAAAATATGTAGCATAGTCGGCGCAATATCAGATAGTGCGCCTGATGAGACACGATCAACTGAGATACCATCTCCTATATAAATTAGTGGAACCGGATTCATAGTGTGCGAGGTATGTGGTTGGCCAGTTTCACGGTCACACATGGTTTCACTATTACCATGATCTGCTGTCAGCAACATATCGCCATTAGCCTCACGAATAGCTGCTACCACCTTGCCCAAACAGTGGTCTAGTGACTCAATCGCCTCAACTGCCGCATCCATCTTTCCGGTATGACCAACCATATCTGAATTGGCAAAATTACAGATAATGACATCATATTTGCCCCCTCTTATCTCATCTACCAGACGTGCCGTTACCTCATATGCGCTCATCTCTGGCTGCTGATCATAGGTCTCCACATCTGGGGAACAGATAAGCAATCGATCCTCATACGGATATGGCTCCTCTCTGCCCCCGTTAAAGAAGAAGGTGATATGGGCATATTTTTCAGTCTCGGCAATTCTCAACTGATGCAGTCCGAACCTGGATATATACTCACCAAAAACATTTGGCAATCTGTCCGGCGGAAAAGCTACCGGAATCCCGTACCCCTTCTTGTACTCGGTGAGAGATGTGATGGAGCCAAAGTGTGGCCTTGATTCGCGCTCAAATCCCTCGAACTCCTCCATGATCATGGCCTCTGTCAGTTGACGAGCCCGATCAGAACGATAGTTCATCAACAGCACGACATCTCCATCCACCATTTTGATGGGTGACTCCCCATCTTTTGCAATAACTGTTGCATCGACAAATTCATCGCTCTCCCCACGAGCGTAAGCCATCTCCAGCGCCTCCATTGCGCTATCTGCTCTATACTCGGCAACCCCCTCAACCATTGAGCGATACGATTTCTCAACCCGTTTCCATCGTCGGTCTCTATCCATTGAGAAATGACGCCCAATGACAGAGACGATAGCACCTGCCCCGCACTCACCAAATACGGCCTCCATCTTGTCAATGGATGAGGCTGCACTCTTTGGTGGGGTATCACGGCCATCCAGAAATGCATGTACATAAATCTTCTCCGCACCATGCTCTGCTGCCATTTTGACTATAGAGTGAATATGCTCTTCATGGCTATGAACACCACCTGGCGACAGCAGGCCAACAACATGGATGGCACTGCCGCTCTTTACAGCATCATCTATTGGTGTAACCAGTGTTTGATTAGAATAAAACGAGTGGGTACGAATGGAACGACATATTCTGGTGTACTCCTGATAGACCACACGACCTGCACCAAGATTGAGATGACCAACCTCAGAGTTTCCCATCTGATCTGCCGGCAACCCAACCTCTGCGCCATGTGTAGCAATCAATGCATGTGGATTTTCTTCCCATAATTTATCCCATACCGGGGTATCTGCAGTGACAATTGCATTGCAGTCTGAGGACTCTCTATATCCCCAGCCGTCCAGAATACAGAGGAGTACCGGGCCGCGTTTAGAACTCATACAAATAGATTCATCTCGAAGTAGACATTGGTCTCGTTATTATATAATGTCACGCTTTATAGATGTGAATAGATGTTGGCTGATGTGAAAAAACAACTCAAGGATAGAGGGGAATCACTAAAATGAGTAAGGTGGAAACGCTGGAAAACAGTGAGTGTGACGAGGCAGACAACCTGCTTGGAAATGATGAAGATATTGATCGTGCATCACGATCACTGAAAGCAATGTCACATCCGCTTCGTCTAAAGATTCTCTGTGTACTGGGAAAAGATGAGTTGAGTGTACAGCAGATAGTTGATGCAGTAGGCACATCTCAGAGCAACATATCACAACACCTGTCCACACTGCGTGACCGTGGAATTCTGGATTCATACAAGGATGCAAACCGGGTCTTCTATATGGTTGGAGACAGTAGAACACTCAAGCTAATCGGTATGATGAAAGAGGTTTTCTGTCGCTGTTAAGGAAGCTCTGATGAAGTCACTTTGTGGCCCAATCAGATCTCCCTCACAAGTTATCCTGTGGGGACTATAGAGTCCTTCCCCCACAACCCCATCCCATCAGGCTTTTTCAGAGGTTTCTTACCTGCTGTTGCTGGCGGTAATTTTCTCGCCATCTACCACTCCTGAATATAGATTTTGGCTATAATATGGGGTCTGATGCTCTATATCTGCAACACAACCTGTCTTTAAGGAGAATACAATGACAAGAGAACAGATCCTGCGTATCCTTGCCGGCTTCTTTGTCCTGCTTTCACTGTTCCTGGATGGAACCATATCAACGGACCCAAGCTGGCTATGGTTTACTGCATTTGTTGGACTAAATCTGTTTCAGAGTGGCTTTACCGGATTCTGCCTGCCGGAAAAAATTCTATCGGCAATGAATATCGGCAAACCATGTAGCTGGACTGAAGAGAACCCCAGCACCTAATAACAACTACTTAAACAAGAGATCGATGTTCATGGAAGAACTATCAACCTTTATATTCAACAACTGGGAGCTGGTTGCTGCCTTTGTGATGACGCTAGTTATGCTGTTCTTCAATATTTATGGGGATCAGTTGCGTGGATTTGAATCCATCACTCCTGAAGCCGCCATTCGCCTTATGAATGAGGATGACACCGTGTTGCTTGATGTACGCGCCAAGGATGAACTGACAAAAGATGGGCAGATCAAGGGGGCATCACATATTCCCCTGAACCAACTCAAAAACAGCCTTGGCGATCTGGACAAACACCGTACACATCCAGTTATTGCTATCTGCAGATCTGGTCAACGCTCTGGAGTTGCCTGCTCACAGATGAAAAAAGGCGGGTTTGAAAAGGTCTATAATCTCAAGGGTGGTATTCGCTCCTGGAAAAATGCCGGCCTCCCTGTCTCATACAAATAACTGTAGCTGTAATATAAATATATGCCAAAAATTGAAGTTTATTGCACCAAGACATGCCCGTACTGCCGTATGGCTGAGGCCCTTCTGGATAGAAAAGGGGCCGAGTACACCAAAATATTTATTGATGGTGACAGTGATGGGTGGGCGCAAATGGAGGAGCGTAGTAGACGCAAAACGGTTCCGCAGATCTTCATTGGGGAGACCCATGTGGGCGGTTTTGATGATTTATCTGCACTGAATGCGGCAGGCAAACTTGACCCGTTGCTGGAGGGGTAACAGATGACAGATAGCCTTCATATTGTCTGCCCGCACTGTGACGGCATCAACCGCCTTCCTGCATCCAAACTTGTCTCTGATGGAAAATGTGGCAAGTGTCACAACTCACTGTTTGATGGCAATCCAGTTGATCTGGGAGCCCATAATTTTCAGCGTCATATTGAACGCAACGATATCCCTGTTGTGGTCGACTTCTGGGCCAGTTGGTGCGGCCCATGCAAAATGATGGCTCCTGTATTTTCGCAAGCAGCAAAACAATTACAGCCCCACTATCGTCTTGCCAAGGTAAGTACGGAGCAGGAGCAGGCCATTGCGGGGCAGTATGGCATTCAGAGCATCCCCACACTCGCAATTTTCAAGCATGGAAAGGAGATTGCCCGCCAGGCTGGAGCCATGGACCTTAGCAGCCTGACTCAATGGGTTAGGCAATTTCAATAATTTAGATACAACCACGAGAATCCCTACAAGAGAACAGTTATGAGTGAAGAACAGACAGAACAAACTTTTGAAATCCAAAAAATATACCTGAAGGATGTCTCTTTTGAGTCACCCAAATCACCCGCCATATTTCAAGAGAAGTGGGAGCCTGTGAGCAATCTTAATATTGGAACACAGCACCATAAAATTGGTGAAAACCTCTATGAAGTCGTAATCACTATGACCACCACCGTTACTGTAAATGATGAGACCGCATTTCTCGCAGAGATTCAGCAGGCAGGTATATTTGCTCTTGCCGGATTTGAGGAGGGGGCTCTGGGACATGTGCTGGGTTCATACTGTCCAAACACCCTGTTCCCATATGCTCGTGAGGCCATCTCTGATCTGACAACAAAAGGTGGGTTCCCTCCTCTAGTACTGGCACCAGTCAATTTTGATGCCATCTATGCAAAGCGCCAGCAAGAGATGCAACAGCGTGAGGAGTCCGACACTAGTGAGACAAAGCACTAAAGGCTATCCAGACTAAAGCCCAAATGTCGTCATCCAGCCAACCAAAAATGGTAACTGTTCTGGGGGCAGGGTCATGGGGGACTGCTCTTGCTATACAGTTATCTCGCAAGAGCCATGATGTTACCCTCTGGGGACACTCACCAGACCATCTGAAAACCATAAGCAGAGACCATGAGAACCGGCAATATCTACCTGGTGTGCAGATGCCGGGGTCACTCTCTCTGAATCCAGATATCGCCTCGGCAGTTGAAGTTGCCGAAATAGTAGTTGTTGCAGTTCCAAGTCACGCTTTTCGAACCACCCTGCAAAAAATCCGGAGCACGATTCCTGACGACACTACAGTTGTCTGGGCAACCAAAGGGGTAGAGAAAGAGTCACACAAACTTCTTCATCAGGTTATTGAGGAGGAGCTTGGTAGTGGAAGAAAAAAAGCACTGCTCTCTGGGCCAACCTTTGCCAAAGAGGTTGCGCAGGGACTACCAACTGCCGTAACCATTGCATCAGATGAAATTGAACATGCGCACACTATTGCTGAACTGTTTCATAGTGAAACTTTTCGTTGCTATACAAGTAATGATATCCCTGGTATTGAGATTGGTGGTGCCACCAAGAATGTATTGGCTATTGCGGCCGGTATCGCTGATGGTCTTGGCTTTGGTGCCAACTCAAGAGCAGCACTGATTACCCGTGGCCTTCATGAACTAATAAAGCTTGGCACGGACTATGGTGGGAAGGCAGAAACCTTTATGGGCCTTGGTGGCCTTGGAGATCTGGTGCTTACCTGTACTGATAACCAATCAAGAAACCGTCGATTTGGGATAGCAATTGGTAAAGGTAAAACTGCAGAGGCGGCACTCAAGGAGATTGGCCAAACTGTAGAGGGATTTGATGCGGCACGCGATATAAACCAGATAGCATTATCAAGGGGGATAGAAATGCCTATTACAAAACAGGTCGCAGATGTGCTTCACAACAACAAGAACCCAAAAATGGCTGTACGTGATCTTCTGCAACGAGGGCTCAAAACAGAAAACCAGGAAACCTCTGAAAAAGCTTAATGGGATGGGGGTTTGAGGGAAGGGCTCTATCGTCCCCATAGAATAACTTGTAAGGGAGATCTGATTGGATCACGAATTGACTTAATCAGAGCCTCCCTAAAAACCTGTCTGACGCAACCCTTCATAGAGAACAACTGCGACAGCATTGGAAAGGTTCATGCTTCGACTCCCTCCAACCATGGGGATGCGTATCCTCTGACCTTGTGGAAAGCTGTTTCGTATCTCCTCCGGCAGCCCTCTGGTCTCAGGTCCAAAAAGAAAAGTATCTCCACTTCTATATTCAGGCACAAAATGTGATTGCGTTGCATGAGTTGTCGAAGCAAAAATTCTCGAGCGATCAAACTGTTGCAAACATAAATCCAGTGTCTGATACTCCATGACCGAAGCATGCTCCAGATAATCCAACCCGGCCCTGCGCAGTCGCTTCTCATCCATCTCAAACCCAAGAGGATGAATCAGATGAAGTTGCGCCCCAGTGTTCGCACAAAGTCGTATAATATTCCCGGTATTTGGGGCAATCTCCGGCTCATAAAGAACAATATTCACCAACACTCCTTGAGATCTAATCTCTAAATCGACTGGATAGTATCATTATGGAAAAACCATCACTAGCAATAGAGTTCTGCGGAATCAGAATGAAAACCCCGGTAGTGTTGCTATCTGGATGTGTCGGCTTTGGTGAAGAGTACACACGTATTACTGGATACTCCAACCAGGAGGTCGGTGCGATCTGTCTAAAAGGAACAACTCTTGAGGCAAGATTAGGGAATACCCCACACCGTGTTATAGAGACCCCTGGAGGAATGATCAACTCCATTGGTCTACAAAACCCTGGAGCCAGACATGTTATTGAGGATATCATTCCCAGACTTGACCTGAGTGAAACCAGATATATAGCAAATATCTCCGGCTCCAGTATCGATGAGTATGGAGAGATCACAAAATTATTTGATGATTCTCCCGTAGACGCAATCGAGATCAACATCTCCTGCCCCAATGTAAAAGATGGTGGTGCCGTATTTGGGAATGATCCAGAGGTCTCTGCCCGTGTAGTAGAGGCCTGTAGAAAGGCAACAACCAAACCGCTCATTACCAAACTCTCACCCAATCAGACCGATATTGCCGACAGTGCCCAGCACTGCATAGATGCCGGAACCGATGCCTTTGCCGTAATCAATACATTGATGGGCATGTCTATTGATATCGAGAAACGCAGGCCAGTTATCGGCAACAACCAGGGCGGACTATCAGGCCCCGCCATCAAACCAGTTGCCTTGCGCATGGTTCATCTGGTCCATCAGGTCTGCAAAGATCACAATATCCCGATTATTGGTCAGGGCGGAATCTCCAGTGCAGAGGATGCACTCGAGTTCATCATTGCCGGCGCCACTGCCATAGGGGTTGGAACAGCCCTGTTCAATGACCCATTAATCTGTAAAGAGATCAACCAAGGCATTGTATCTTACATGGAGAAACATCAAATAAACTCTCTATCAGAGCTTACCGGGACGTTAAGTCTTAATCAGCCCGCTCCAGCAACACCAGCCTGCAACTGTTAAGGAAGCTATCCTATGGGGCTACCTGCAAACCTGCAGACAAAAGAAAACCCGTAAAGGAGATCCTTTACGGGTTTTCGGGATATAAGCCTAGTAATGTCCTACTCTCACATGGGGAAACCCCACACTACCATCGGCGATGAACGCTTTCACTTCTGAGTTCGAAATGGGATCAGGTGGGTCGCGGACTCTATGGTCACTAAGCAATTCTTGATCTCTGAACAGTGGGTAAAATTATCTACCCACTATCCAGAAAAATTCTGGAAATCGTTAAAAGCTATACATGTTGGTTGTAACAATCGATATTGCAACTTTCTATAGTTGATTCAATAACAGTGCCAAATAGTTTGGGTGTTATATGATCAAGTCTCACGGTTAATTAGTACTCGTTAGCTTCATGCATTGCTGCACTTCCACACCGAGCCTATCAACGTCGTAGTCTTCGACGGACCTTTAGAGACTTTAAAAGTCTAGGGAGATCTTATCTTGGGTGAGGCTTCCCGCTTAGATGCTTTCAGCGGTTATCCCTTCCATTCATAGCTACCCGGCAATACCACTGGCGTGATAACCGGAACACCAGAGGAATGTCCACTTCGGTCCTCTCGTACTAGAAGCAGCTCCCCTCAAATCTCCAACGCCCACGGCAGATAGGGACCGAACTGTCTCACGACGTTCTAAACCCAGCTCGCGTACCACTTTAAATGGCGAACAGCCATACCCTTGGGACCGGCTACAGCCCCAGGATGTGATGAGCCGACATCGAGGTGCCAAACTCCCCCGTCGATATGAACTCTTGGGAGGAATCAGCCTGTTATCCCCGGCGTACCTTTTATCCGTTGAGCGATGGCCCTTCCATTCAGAACCACCGGATCACTAAGACCAGCTTTCGCTCCTGCTCGACGTGTCTGTCTCGCAGTCAAGCACCCTTATGCCTTTGCACTCAAGAGCATGATTTCCGACCATGCTGAGGGTACCGTCGCGCTCCTCCGTTACTCTTTGGGAGGAGACCGCCCCAGTCAAACTACCCACCATGCATTGTCCCCAATCCGGATAACGGACCTAGGTTAGAACCCCAAACATACCAGGGTGGTATTTCAAGATTGGCTCCACCTGAACTAGCGTCCAGGTTTCAAAGCCTCCCACCTATCCTACACAGATAGGTTCAGAGTTCAATGCAAAGCTGTAGTAAAGGTGCACGGGGTCTTTCCGTCTAGCCGCGGGTACACTGCATCTTAACAGCGATTTCAATTTCACTGAGTCTCGGGTGGAGACAGTGTGGCCGTCATTACGCCATTCGTGCAGGTCGGAACTTACCCGACAAGGAATTTCGCTACCTTAGGACCGTTATAGTTACGGCCGCCGTTTACCGGGGCTTCGATCAAGAGCTTCGCCGAAGCTAACCCCATCAATTAACCTTCCGGCACCGGGCAGGCGTCACACCCTATACTTCCTCTTACGAGTTTGCAGAGTGCTATGTTTTTAGTAAACAGTTGCAGCCACCATTTCACTGCGGCCCCCTTCAGCTCACGGAGCAAGTCCGATCACATACAAGGGGCGCACCTTCTCCCGAAGTTACGGTGCCATTTTGCCTAGTTCCTTCACCCGAGTTCTCTCAAGCGCCTTAGGATTCTCACCCTGACCACCTGTGTTGGTTTGGGGTACGGTCACAACAATATCTGAAGCTTAGAGAATTTTCTTGGAAGCATAGCATCAATCACTTCGCCCAAAAGAGGGCTCGTTATCACACCTCAGGATTGAGAACCCGGATTTGCCTAAGTTCTCTCCCTACATGCTTGAACCAACATATCCAACAGTTGGCTGATTTAGCTTTCTCCGTCATCCCATCGCAATATTGCGTGGTGCAGGAATATTAACCTGCTTCCCATCGACTACGCATTTCTGCCTCGCCTTAGGGGCCGACTCACCCTGCTCCGATTAGCGTTGAGCAGGAAACCTTGGTCTTTCGGCGTGGGGGTTTTTCACCCCCATTATCGTTACTCATGTCAGCATTCGCACTTCTGATACCTCCAGCAAACCTTACAGTTCACCTTCAACGGCGTACAGAACGCTCTTCTACCATGCATACAAGTATGCATCCGCAATTTCGGTGTATAGTTTAGCCCCGTTAAATCTTCCGCGCAGACCGACTCGACCAGTGAGCTATTACGCTTTCTTTAAAGGGTGGCTGCTTCTAAGCCAACCTCCTGGCTGTCTATGCCTTTCCACATCGTTTCCCACTTAACTATAACTTTGGGACCTTAATTGGCGGTCTGGGTTGTTTCCCTCTCCACGACGGACGTTAGCACCCGCCGTGTGTCTCCCGTGATTGCACTTCTAGGTATTCGGAGTTTGCAACGGGTTGGTAAGCCGGGATGGCCCCCTAGCCGTAACAGTGCTCTACCCCCTAGAGTGATACACGAGGCGCTACCTAAATAGCTTTCGAGGAGAACCAGCTATCTCCGGGCTTGATTAGCCTTTCACTCCGATCCACAGCTCATCCCCTCATTTTTCAACATAAGTGGGTTCGGGCCTCCAGTAGGTTTTACCCCACCTTCACCCTGACCATGGATAGATCGCTCGGTTTCGGGTCTACTCCCAGCTACTATTCGCCCTATTAAGACTCGGTTTCCCTACGGCTCCCCTAAATGGTTAACCTTGCAACTGAGAAGTAAGTCGCTGACCCATTATACAAAAGGTACGCAGTCACAGAACAAGTCTGCTCCCACTGCTTGTACGTATACGGTTTCAGGATCTATTTCACTCCCCTCTCCGGGGTTCTTTTCGCCTTTCCCTCACGGTACTAGTTCACTATCGGTCAGTAAGGAGTATTTAGCCTTGGAGGATGGTCCCCCCATATTCAGACAGGATTTCACGTGTCCCGCCCTACTCGATATCACTATAAAAGCTTTTTCACATAAGGGGCTATCACCCTCTATGGCCAGACTTTCCAGACTGTTCTGTTAAAACTTAAATAGCTTATGGGCTAATCCCCGTTCGCTCGCCGCTACTAAGGGAATCTCGGTTGATTTCTATTCCTCCGGGTACTTAGATGTTTCAGTTCTCCGGGTTTGCTCTACCTATCCTATATATTCAGATAGGAGTGACTATCAAAGATAGCCGGGTTTCCCCATTCGGAAATCCTCGGGTCAAAGCTTGTTTATCAGCTCGCCGGGGCTTATCGCAGATTACTACGTCCTTCATCGCCTCTTACTGCCAAGGCATCCACCGTATACGCTTATTCACTTGATCATATAACCCCAAAATATCTGGTGTTATTTAATCAGATCTCATTCCTGAGATCAGATATCACATATTGCTATATGAAATCACAGTAACGATTGAGTATACCCGTTTTGAATCCAATCTCTTGAACTCAAAACATTAAATCAATACGGAATGTATTGACCCATGTACAAGTCGGTTTTTCATCACAAAAAACCGAACTCTTTTTGCTTTTGGACGGGGATTTGAGACCCGTCCAATCGCGCCTTTAACTTTTTCCTAATTTTTAAAGATCAAACTAACCGTTTTAGGTTAGAGAATAGGCTCTCATCGAAAACCTATTCTTTAACCTTTTTGGTGGAGCCAGGCGGGATCGAACCGCCGACCCCCTGCGTGCAAGGCAGGTGCTCTCCCAGCTGAGCTATGGCCCCAATTTAAAACTAAATTTCGCAGATTGTGATTTTGGGCTAGTGAAGTATATTAAAAATATACGAGCTAGACCAAAGGCGCAAGCTGCGGAATTTTGGTGGGTCTGGGTGGATTTGAACCACCGACCTCACCCTTATCAGGGGTGCGCTCTAACCAACTGAGCTACAGACCCAGAATATATTCTAATCAGATAACTTGTGAGGATACTCGCAACGGATCCTGCCTCGCTTTCTCTTAAAGGAGGTGATCCAGCCCCAGGTTCCCCTAGGGCTACCTTGTTACGACTTCACCCCAGTCATTGATCACACCGTGGGCAGCGTCCTCCCCGAGGGGTTAGACAACTGACGTCTGGTGCAACCAACTTCCATGGTGTGACGGGCGGTGTGTACAAGGCCCGGGAACGTATTCACCGCGACAATGCTGATTCGCGATTACTAGCGATTCCGACTTCATGGAGTCGAGTTGCAGACTCCAATCCGGACTACGACCGGCTTTAAGGGATTCGCTTACCATCGCTGGTTTGCAGCCCTCTGTACCGACCATTGTAGCACGTGTGTAGCCCAGCCCATAAGGGCCATGATGACTTGACGTCATCCCCACCTTCCTCCGGTTTGTCACCGGCAGTCTCCTTAGAGTCCCCGCCATTACGCGCTGGCAACTAAGGATAGGGGTTGCGCTCGTTGCGGGACTTAACCCAACATCTCACGACACGAGCTGACGACAGCCATGCA